>JAGMDW010000043.1 GCA_023128455.1 Desulfurellaceae bacterium | reverse complement strand
CAGTATCTGAGGTAATCCAGAGGCTTAAATTCTTTTTCTATCTGTTTGGTAGTTTTGCCAATACATTCCGATTTTGACGAGCAAAAATATTTATCTGTAATAGGGAACAAAAATGTGTAAACTGTGCTTGACTTTAATATAGCAACCACATGGTTTGACATAAACTTGACGAAAGATAATAATTATAATAAAACTATACATTACAGAATTGGACATGGAAAAAATTATATTAAAGGAGGTGCTTAAATGTGTAGGTTTTCGTGGTTTTTATACTTTAAAAAACTTACTTTTACTATGGTTGGGTTATTTTTAATAATTTCACTTGCTTCATGTGCTACAACAATGTCTGCTGTGGAGCATGCAAAATTAGAAACATCTGCAAAGATGAGTGACACTATCTTTCTTACTCCCACACCACAAGCAGAAAAAACGGTGTTTGTTCAAGTCAAAAACACAAGTGATGTGCCTATCCATCTGCAGGAATTAGTAATCCAGAAACTTGCATGCAAAGGATATAGGATTATAACAGATGATCCATATAGGGCACACTATTGGTTGCAAGCAAATGTCCTTTACATGGGCAAGGAGAAAAAGCATCTCACTTCAGATGCGGCTTTAACAGGAGGATATGGAGGTGCCTTGATTGGTGCAGCAACAGGTAGAGGAACAGGAAGATATACTGGTGCTGCAGCTGGTGCTTTAATCGGTTCTGCTGCTGGTATGCTCATTGGTTCGGCTATTCATGTGGATACTTATATGGGTGTAGTGGATATTCAGGTAAAAGAAAAAATATTACAGGGAACGGTGGCAACAAGCACTCAATCTAATTTAAAGCAGGGCATAGGAACGACTGTAAAATCATCTCATCGTGCCGTTTCTAATTATCAAGCTTACCGCACCCGTATCGTGGTTGAGGCAACAAGAACGAACATAAACATGCAAGAGGCTGTTCCTGTTATAGAAAATAAACTATCAGGTGAAATAGCGGGGATATTTTAAGGATAGCCAAAATTCGCGGTTATGCGGCAGGTATCTCTTACGACAAGACGGGGCAGGATAATGGTGTCGTTGTTGTTGCATTAAAAAGAGAAACAAATGAGGTTGCAGTTGTATTTGCCCTATCTTTTTCTAATGTACACTATGAGGAAACTTTGAATTTAGCAGAAGGTTTTGACTGGGATGCTATATCCAAAGTATTTTAAGGAGAAAAAGGATGGTATAAAGAGAAAAACATTCTTACGAAACCTTGAGGGATGGATGTTTGAATCCCCCCGACCAGGCGCTGCATTCAAGACAGTAACGGTAAGGGTTATTGCGGCGAATGAATTAAGTAAATAAACTTTTAAAAGAGTAAATTATCTTTCAATTTGAGAGAGAAGGAGATTGTAAATTGTTTAAAGTTATTTTATGCGATAGGGTAGCAGAAGAAGGAATAGAACTTCTAAAAGATAATCCAGAAATAAAATTAGAAATAATGGATACTGTATCTAAGAGTGATTTATTGAATTTTGTTGAAGATGCAGATGCAATGATAACACGTAGTGCAACAACAATTGATAAAAATTTTTTAAGTAAAGCAAAGAAGCTTAAAGTTATTGGTCGTGCAGGTGTAGGAGTAGATAATATAGATATAGAGGAAGCATCTCGCAGAGGCATTATTGTAATGAATGTCCCTGCCGGTAATACCTTAGCCGCAGTGGAGTTGACAATGACTCACATCTTATGTGCCCTGAGGTCTCTACCTAACGCCTGTTGTGAATTGAAGCACAATCATATATGGAATAGAAAAAAATGGATAGGAATGGAGTTGAGTGAAAAAACATTAGGCATAATAGGCTTTGGAAGAATAGGTTCAAGGGTTGCTACAAGATGTATGAGTTTTGGTGCTAAAATTGTAACCTATGATCCTTATATCAAAAAGGAAAAGGCAACAAGTTTAGGTTGTAGGATAGTAGATACATTAGATGAGCTTTTGGCAATATCCGATATTATTACTATACATACACCGAAAACAGAAGAAACATATAATATGATCACCTCTAAACAGATAGAAAAAATGAAAGATGGGGTGATACTTATAAATTGTGCCAGAGGAGGGTTGTACAACGAAAACGACCTCTATGATGCCCTGAAAAACGGGAAAATAAAATCACTAAGCATTGATGTTTTTGATAATGAACCCGTCAAAAATCATAAAATATTTGAGTTGGAGAATGTATTTGTAACTCCACATATAGGCGGAAGTACTCGTGAATCCCAGATAAGGGTAGGAGTGCAAGTGGCACAACAGGTTATGGATGCATTAAAAGGACGCGATTATGCAAACGCCGTAAATTTGCCTTTTGTCAGAGGAGAAATACCGGACCATCTCCAACCATTTTTCGGTTTGGCGGAGCAGATAGGTTCTTTTATAGTGCAAGTGGCAAATGGTTCCATACAACGGGTACAAATAGAAGGAAGAGGGGAAATTAGTGAGTTTATAGAGTCTCTACGAGTTTTCTCGCTGGTCGGCTTGCTTAAGCCTGTCTTAGGTGAAGATGTAAACTATGTAAATGCTCCCTACTTGACTAAAGAAAGAGGTATTGTCGTGGAAAAGGAAAAAGAAAAAAAACCTCTTTACTTCAAGAACTTCGTGCAATTGAGTGTATGGACCGATAAGGAAAATTTAAGCGTAGGGGGTACGGTTTTTGAAGAGAACAGGGCAAGAATAGTAACTATAGACGGTTTTTCTATGGAAATTGAACCGTCAGGAATAATCATAGTTATAAAAAATTATGATAAACCTGGTGTAATTGGTCAAATAGGCACAATTTTAGGCGAAAACAACATAAATATTGCTGACTTCCGTTTAGCCAGGAAAAGAGGTGGTAAAGAAGCATTGGCCTTAGTCAAAATAGATATACCTGCACCCCCTTCTGTAGTTGATAAACTTTCTCAAATCAGTGGGATTTTGTATATCAAACAGATAAAAATCTGATCTATTTAAAGCTTACGGGTACTTTTGTTATCATGTATTTTACATCTTCATTTACAAAATCCATTCCACCACCTAAGAATATAGTGCGAGTTTTGGGATTTATGAGTTCATCTACACCAGCGTATAGGTGAAAGTGACGCATTATAGTGTAATCAGCACCTAATTTCAGATGTGCTTTGTTATCTCTATAGTCATTATCATGATTAAAATCAAAGGCATCAAAAGAAAGCTTTAAATTATCATCAAATAGGTAATAATCTGTTCCCACCCCAAAGGTAGATTCTATCATACCTCCTCTTAATGCTAAATTTCCATATCTCTTGCCTAATTCAGCATTTAATCGGATGGTATTTGAATCTGATGGATTCTCATTTTTGTAGTTTTTCCCTGTAACCGCTTCCACTATGTAAAATCTATCAGGAGAGGTATAAATAGTAGCCCCTACATATCCTTTAAAATCACTATGTCTTGTTCCATATTCACCCCTTGTGCTCATCTCTACAAGCATCCGCTCTGCTTTTTGAAGCTGATGCTTGACCTGTCTTAATGTGCCTGATATTTCATGATACATCTTTTCATCTTTTACCAGCTTGCCAATTGTTCCCTTTCCCTGATTAATATCTTCTGTAATCTCTCCCACATGACCCAGTGTTTTATTCAATTTGTTCATAGCTATTCTGGCCTGAGTTATCGTTTCCTTTACCTCTTTTCTGTTTTCTACTAACATTTGGTTGGCTTTTTCTTCTGCTTCTATAAACTTGGCAGTAATTGTAGGTATGTCTTTTCTTAAGGTCTGCGTTATCTGTCTCATATTTTCTACCGATGCTCTAAAATCCTCTTTATTCTCTTCTGCTTGTAGAGATATTTTTGAGGTAAGACTTTCTAAATTTTGTAATGTTTTTGTCATCATCTCTATGTTCTCGTTACTCAGCATTCTATTTACACTCCGTGCTATTTCAGTTAATTCCGCTTCGGATTCCGTTCGTTTGATCTCATTGCCGTCGGACAAATATTTGTTTGATATGCCCAAGCTTATATCTATACATTTTTCTCCCAAAAGCCCCACGCTTTTTACATAAGCAATGGAATCTTTTGGTATTTTGTATTTTTCATATATAGCCATTTCCACTTTTGCTTTTTTGTCGCTTAATGTAATGTCTTTGATGTATCCTACATCCACTCCAGCCGCTCTTATATATCTTTTTACCTCCAATCCAGAGGCATTTTCAAATAGACCGTAAACACAGTATGCCTTTTCTGTTTTTATTGTCCATTTCCCTACCTTTAATGTCATGTATCCGAAGACAATTAAAATCAAAACTATAAATAAACCCACTACAAATTCTGTTTTCTTCATACGCTTATTGGTCCTTCAAAATTACCTTCAATGAATTGCTTAACATATGAATCTTCACTTTTTATAAACATATCCGGCTTACAAAATTCTATGATTTTTCCATCATGCAACATTCCTACATAATCTGCAATATTTTTCATTAGTTTAATCTCATGGGTAATGATAACCATTGTTATTTTTCTGTCAATTTGTGTTTTTTTAATCAATTGTTCTATGGAAGCAGAAGTTATAGGATCTAATCCTGTTGTAGGTTCGTCAAACAATAATATCTCTGGATCAGAGATTAGGGCTCTCGCTAAGCCTACTCGTTTTCTCATTCCTCCTGAAAGCTCATCCGGCATTTTTTCTTCTATTCCTCTTAACCCCAATGAGTGTAAAGTTTCTTTAACCTTCTCTGTTATTTGTTTGTGTGTCATTTTTGTGTGTTCCCTTAATGGAAAAGCAACATTATCAAATACATTCATATAATCAAATAAAGCTGCATCTTGAAACAGCATGCCAAATTTCATTCTTATCTTATTTAGATTTTTTTCATTTAAAGGAACGATATCTACACCGTCAACCATTATCTGTCCTTTATCCGGTTTCAAAAGTCCCATTATATGTTTTAAGAGCACACTTTTACCTATTCCACTCATCCCCAATATTACTGTTACTTTACCTTTATAAATTGAAATATTCAAGTTTTCTAATACTTTTTGCTGTTTAAAGCTTTTATACAAATTCTCAATTTTAATCATCTTAAAACATAATAGCAGTTAAAAAGTAATCGGCAATCAGTATAACTACACAAGCTACTACCACCGCTTTGGTTGTGAATCTACCTACGCCTTTTGCCCCTCCTGTAGTTTCAAAACCCATAAAGCATCCAATAGTTGATATGAGCAGTCCAAATACAGCACCTTTTATAAACCCATAGGTAAGATCTTGCATATCTAAATAAATCTGTATATTTTTTAGATAATCAACTGAATTTACACCTAAAACATTTACACTTACGAAATATCCTCCGATATTTCCTACAATGTTGGATAAGATAACGAGTACAGGAGTCATTATGGTTGTAGCTATAATACGAGGAGTGGCTAAGTAGTGTATAGGGTCTACCGCCATTGATTTTAAAGCATCAATTTGTTCTGTTACTTTCATGGTGCCTATTTCTGCAGCCATAGCTGAGGTACTACGGGCCGTAATCATTAAAGCGGCAAAAACGGGTGATATCTCCCTTCCCAGGGTAACCGCAACAGTATAGCCCATCATGTTTTCTGCCCCGAACTTGTGAAATCCGTAATATATCTGCAATGCATATACCATGCCTATAAATAGTGAGGTAAGGGCAACTACAAAAGTGGCATTTACTCCTATCAAATACATCTGTTCAGTGGTCTGCTTTATTCTTAACGGTGGTTTTATTATATTGGATAAAGATTCCAGAAGGAGAACAAAGAGTTTTCCCGTCTGTTGTATAAAGTGTAATGCTCCATGACCAATTGCACAAAAGAAAGCAATCATTTTTTTATATAGATGCGCTGTATTCTTTTTCCCATATTGGTAAGTATTTCATAGGGTATAGTATTTGTTTTTGTAGCGTAGTCCCAGGCATCTATCTTCTCATCTTGGTCTTTACCCAATATTATTACCTCATCACCTACCTTCGCATTTATATATGTTAAATTACACATAATCATATCCATACATACATTACCGATTATGGCTGATTTTTTTCCCTTAATCAACACATAGAAGTTATTGGAGAGTGTTCTTTGAAAACCATCGGCATATCCGATAGCAATTACACCTACTTTTATTTTTTCTTTAGTGACAAATGTTCTTCCATAACTTACACCTTCTTCTGGATATAAATCATGGATATGGATTATGTGTGATTTTATGGAGAGCATAGGATTGAACCCTGGATTGTGCATGTTTTTATTCGGCATATAGCCATATAAGATAATACCCGGTCTTACACAGTTCAGATAGGTTTGTGGAAAATTTACTATTGCTGCACTGTTAGCAATATGTTTGTATTCAAAATAAAATCCTTTGCTTTCTAAAAATGAAACAGCATCGTTGAACCTGTTTAGCTGAATAAGTGTAAACTCATCGTCATTGTCTGCACAACAGAGATGAGACATTATTCCTTTTATATTTAAAGAATCTCTATATTTTTTTAATTTTTCATAGATTTTTTGTATATCTTTATAGTTGATTCCCAATCTGTTCATACCGGTGTCTATTTTGATGTGAACATTTACTCTTTTTCCTTTCTGTTTAGCAAAATCTGCCATTTTATCTATTAGCGAAAGACTATATAGAGTGGGTGTAAGATTGTATTCATCTATGATATGAAAATCATCTGATATATAAGATAAAATGAGAATGGGTTTTTCAATACCTTTTTCCCTTAATAGTTTACCTTCTTGGGAATATGCTACACCCAGGTATTTAGTGGAAGAAAAGGATGAAAGTATCTGGCTTACCTCTATACAACCGTGGCCGTAGGCATCAGCTTTCACAATAGGGATGATAGATGTTTTCGTCAATTTCTCTACAAGGTGATAATTTTTGGTTAAATTATCTATATTTATATAGGCAATCGTAGGCATATTCATGAGCTCTATTTATACTTTTTTATACTAACCGTCAAGTTGAAACCTGAAAAGACCGCACCATGAATATCATACCAACCCAAGTGCCCTAAAAATATTCAAACAAGCCTTCACTCTGTTTAAGGTATAAATATGCACACCAGGAACCCCTCTGTCCAAAAGCTCCTTTATTTGCATTGTCGCGTATTTTATGCCCAATGCCCGCACTGCCTCAGCACCACCTTTTTCGTCGGCAATATGCAGGTCTCTTAAAAACTGCTTTGGAATGCTCGCTCCGCATTGAGAGAGAATACGCTCAAGAGCTGTGAGGCTTGTCACAGGTAGAATTCCGGGAACAATAGGTTTGTCGATGCCAAGATCTCTCACTCTCTCTAAAAAGTTCCAATAGATATTATTATCAAAAAAAAGTTGGGTAATGGCAAAATCTGCATCTTCATCCAACTTTAGTTTGAGAAATTTTAAGTCCTCTTCCAAACTAAAAGACTCAGGATGGCCTTCTGGATAGCTGGCAACGGCAATACCGAATTGCGGATAGTGTTTACGAAGAAAAGATACCAGGTCTGAGGCATGTTTAAATTCACCTTCTTTATAGTTAAATGTTTTATCTTGAGGGAAATCGCCTCTCAGCGCCAACACATTATCTACCCTTGCATTAAGTAGCGCCTTCAGAAAAGAATGGAGTTTGTCTGTAGAGCTACCTATACAGGTTAAATGTGCCATAGGTTCTAATTTAAACTCTTGTTTTAAACGAATGGTAATTTCCTTAGTGTATTCTTGACTACTGCCTAAGGCTCCGCAGGTAACGGAAACAAATAGAGGATTGACAATTTTTAACTTCTCCACTGTCTCAAAAAATTTTGGCCACAGAGTTTGATCCTTGGGAGGAAAAAATTCAAGAGAGACAAATGGTTTTTTATTATCCATAAGGTTTATAATATGCATAAAAACTTACCTCCGAACCACAGACAGAAACAAAATTATACCAAAAATAGCCAGAATTATATTCGGTAACCACATATAAAATGGGGTATGCATAGATTTAGCAATACCTTCACCAAATATCTGAAAAATATAGAATAAAACAAAAATTAGTAAACATAGAGCGAACCCAAAAGACTTGCCTGCCTTAGAAATCACGCCTAAACCAAAGGCAATTAGGGAAAGGACAAATACAGAAAATGCCAGCACAAACATCTTGTTAATTTGCATCTTTGCAAAATCATCTTTTATACGCATTAGTTGCCACATACTCATGTATTTAGGATTTTCTCTTATCTCTTCTTCTTTTTGAACAATCCTTTGAGTAGAGATGAGAGTGTTGAATTTTTTAAAAGTAGCGGTTTCTATTCCTATGTTTGTTTCCTTATACATGTTCCCATTTTTCATTGAAAATGTTGTTCCTTGGGGTGAGTCTCCAAAATGTCCCTCTTGAGCTGTGATTGTTTCTCGAGGTGTTTGTAAAAATATGGATTTGAGTTTTAAAGTATCAGGAGAGATTGTTTCTGCATAGATAACAGAGTTCTTAGAAAAATGAAAAAATGATTTCTCTGAGATTTCCGAATATATCTTGTGCTTGGCTAACTGAAGTAATGTAAGGTGAAATTCTCCTCTCTGCTTATAAGCTATGGATGAGGTGTTTAGGAAGGCTATGAAAAATATAAATATGGTAAAAACAAGAGCAGGTTTGTATAGATTACTTTTACTTATACCACTGGTTTGGAAAGCAAGAATCTCATTGTTTTTGGCAAAATCGGTATATACAAAGTTGACAGCTACTGTAAGTGCCATAGGAATGGTAAACATAGAAACGAATGTTGTTTGCTGATAAAGGATTTTAAAAATTATATGAAGTGTGACACCCTGAGCAAAGATAACATGAGACATTTGAATAATATTCACCAATAACATCAACGCCGTTAATATGATAAATGAAGAGAGAAATGTTTTTATAAGTTGTTTTATTATGTATTTATCTACAATTTTAAGCATTAAAGTACCATCTTACAATCATCTCCCCATAAAAAATGTAGAGAAAAGCGGCAGCAGAGATAAAAGGAGCATAAGGAACTTGCGATGAGGCTTTACCCTTTTTGAATATAATAAAATATACACCGAAGATACTGCCAAGCAATGCACTTAAGAAAATTGTAATTATAACCCCTGGCATACCCAAAAAAGCACCGCAAGCAGCAATTAGTTTTATATCCCCTCCACCCAACGCTTCCTTCTTAAATAAAATTTTACCCATGACAGCAATAAGGACAAACAAAACAAAACCACCCACTGCTCCTATAACCGCTCCTAAAATGTGATGGGGTAATGAAAATAGTATACCTAAGGCGATTAAAGGAAGAACAATCTTATCTGGAACAATTAAGTGTTCAATATCAATAAATGCGATAACAAAGAGAGCATAACTGAATATTGCATATTTTAAGAAAAGAAAAGAAAATGAAAATCTTTCATACAAAAGAACGAGAGCCACAGCTGAAAAAAATTCCACAATCAAATAGCGTATAGATATACGAGCCCTACAGTTTCGACATATACCTTTTAAGATAATATAACTTAGAATCGGAATGTTATCAAACCACCTAATATGCGCACCGCAAGACGGACAATGCGAAGAAGGATATAGCAAAGATTCATTACGCGGTATTCTATATATACATACATTTAAGAAACTACCTAAAATAAGACCAAAAATAAAAACAAAAACTTCATTCATAAAGTTCTTCCCTTTTCTTGGTAGAAAATATAGCAGCCACAACAATGCTTAAGCCGTACAAAAATATCAGGGGAGTAACCATCAGAAGTTGAGTAAATATATCAGGCGGGGTAAATATAGCAGCCACAATAAATATACTGAGAATTGCATAATCTGCTTTTTTAATAAGTATCTTTGCATCGATTATGCCCAATCGAGAAAGGAAAAAACTGACAATTGGCATTTCAAACACTATACCAAAGGCAAAGATGAGTTTTAATGCAAAGCTAATATACTGTTTTATGCCCGGAAGAGGTGTAAGTTCACTCCCACCATAACTCAAAAGAAATTTAAATGCATACGGAAAAACCAGCTCATAAGCAAACAAAGCACCACCTATAAAAAATATAGTTAATGAAATAATTAGAGGGATGGCAATCCGTCTTTCTCCTATTTTTAAACCTGGCTTCACGAATAACCACATCTGAAGAAACAACCAGGGAGAACTTAGAAATATAGCCGCTACTAACGAGATTTGTAATCTTATCCAGAATGCCTCTGTCAAACCGGTAAATATAATGTGGCTTCCCTTCGGTAATGTAATAAGAAGGGGGGAAATAATAATATGTAAAAGATTCTTGGAAAAAGGATATGTTATACATAAAGCTACGATTACGCCAATGATAATGAAGATTAGCCTACGACGCAGTTCTTCCAGGTGTTCAAGAACCGTTGCTTCTTTTTGCTGATTCTTCTCCTTTGTCATCCTTTTTCCCACTATCCAAATTAAGCACCTTATCTACCGATTTCTTATAAAATGGCTCATCCTCGTCATCTATGTTTATAGAACTTTTTACATTGTTCTTTAAGTCATCTACGCTACCCTTTAATGACCGATAGAACCTCGCTACTCCTCGCATAATTTCAGGAAGCCTTCGTGGACCTACAACAACGATAGCGATGAGGGCAATTATCAAGAGCTCAGTTGGTCCTATGGATGGAAACACATCTCCCCCTTTATCATTGGCAAATGTTATTAAAAGGGTAGATAAAAGTCAAGTTATAGCAATTTACACATTAAAGAGAAAATTCAAGATATCGCCATCCTCAACGATATAATCTTTACCTTTAAGCATATATTTACCAGATTCCTTAACATTCTTTTCACTTCCCAGCTTGATAAGATCGTTGTATTTTACAACTCCCGCTCGAATAAAACCTCTTTCCATATCTGTGTGAACAGCACGAGCAGCCTCCGGCGCTGTGGAACCTTGAGGGATCATCCATGCTCTAACCTCATCTTTTCCTACAGTGAAAAATGTAATTAAACCCAATGCCTTGTAGGACAATATAGTAAGTTTCTCTAAAGCAGGAACATCTATCCCCATCTCCTTTAGAAAATCCTGTCTTTCCTCTTCAGATTCCATTGCAGAGATTTCCTTCTCAAGCTTTGCCGATACTTGAGCCCATTCCATATTTTGATCGGCAAAGTGTTTTTTTAATGTTTCTAATAACTTATCATCTGCAATGTCATCTTCTCCCACATTCAACACCACGATCATGTTTTTAACGGTTAAAAACGGGCAACTTTTTACAAGTTTTTCCTCTTCATCAGAAAGGGCCAAGGCACGCAATGGTTTTCCTCCTTCCAGATGTTGTTTAAAACGCAAAAGCAATTTTTCTTCATTCAATTTGGACTGTGCAGATTTTTTCGTAAATTCTTTCTTCAACTTATTGCTGCGTTTTTCTATAAACAAGAGATCATTTAAAATCAACTCATCGTTTGCCATTTCTATATCCCTTGCAGAATCTATACTGCCTTTTATGTGAAATACTGTATTATCTTTGAATGCCCTTGCAACATAGCATAGAACATCCACATCCTGCATGGTCTGAAAGATTTTGGTGTTATTTTGTTCCCCTATGTCCGGAATAATCGAAAATTCCAATGTAGCCGGAACTGTCTTCTTGGGTTTATACATCTTGACCAGTTGATTGAAACGCTCATCTCTGACATAGGCTATGCCTATACCTTTCACAAGACCGGCCTCTTTGCCCGTTAAGAGTTCAAGCAAGGTTTTCTTTCCAACCTCTGGGAATCCCAATAATCCTAATTTCATATAAAACCTCTTATAACTTATGTTATATTAAATAAGCATATTGTCAAACGCACAAAAATAATATTTGGAAACACACGAAAAGTATGTTAAATTAAATAACATGAATAAAAAACTCATTTTTATTCCTATAATAATAGTCTTGCTACTTGTAATAGCTTATATTGCAGCTAATCATGTGGCAACAACAAATGCAAAAGAACAAACGGATAACTATATTCACAAAAATAAATTAGAAAAAATCGTTAGCTATGAAAAGGTGAAAGCCTCTGTTTTTCCGAAATATATTTCCATTAAGAATTTGAGCATAAACACTGAAGAAAAAATTATATATATAAATGAGGTTTTAGTGAGAAGTTTGGATACAAAGCACGACATTCCTTTATACGGAGATATAGAAATCAGGCACATTTCTTCTCCTGGTAGTGAAGAATTTACAAAGATAGAAGAAAAACTAAAAAAATTGGGTTATGGTTCTCTAAAGATAAATTTTAGAATGAAGTTTAACAGTAATGAGACAGCAAGAACTCAAAACATAGATTATGTTACTACTATAGAAAATGCTTTTAAAGCAGGTTTGATTATCAAACTTAATAATGTTGATTTTAAAAAGATAAGAGAAATACAAAAGTCCGTCAGCAAAAAATCTGACAAGCTGTCACCTGATGATTTTCGTGTTGCTTTGCAAGATATTTCAGATACAGCCATTTCTTACGCTGAATTCTACTTTAAAAATGAGGGACTCATAGACAGATTGATGAAAAAGGAAGCCACAGACAGAGGAATAAGTGAGAAAAAAATCAAAGAAAATACCTGTAAAATGCTTGATATGCAAATCGCATCAGCAAAAACAACAGCGCAAAAAGATTTTTTAAAAGATATCAGGAAATTTATAAAAAAACCGAGGAAAATATCTGTTAAGATCTCTCCCAAAACTCCCGTTAAAATACAGGAAATTATCCAATGCATTATGAACAAAAATACCAACAAGCTTTTTAGTAACCTAAATTTTAGCATTGAAACTTAAAGAAGGTGAATGGCTGAAATATGGATTGGTACCAGTGGTTACTATTATAAACATTGGCAAGGAGTCTTTTATCCTCTAAAACTACCCCAACGAAAACAATTAGAATATTACAGCCAATTTTTCGATACAGTAGAATTAAATGTTACCTTTTATCGCCTTCCTCAAGAAAAGGCTTTTTTGAGTTGGTATGAACGAACACCAAAGGATTTTTTATTTACCATAAAGGGCAGTCGTTTTATAACCCACATAAAAAGACTGAAGGACTGCACCGAGCCTGTTAAACGCTTCTTTGAAAAAGCTTCTCTACTAAAAGAAAAATTGGGAATGATCCTATGGCAGCTGCCTCCTAATTTTAAATGCAATCTAAATAGATTAAAAGATTTCTTAGATGCTCTTTATCCCTATACCGATTATCATCACACTTTTGAATTTAGACATCCGTCCTGGTTCTGCCGAGAAGCACACGAGATGATAAAACAACAAAATATGGCGCTCTGCCAATCAGATTGGCCTAATTTAGTAGAAGTTACAGATGACTATCCGTTCATTTACATAAGAAGACATGGTTCTCCTCCCTATGCAGGGTATTACAATAGAAAAAAATTACAGCAGGACGCAGAATATATTCTCTCTCAATTTAGGTCCAACCGTAATGTATTTGTCTATTTTAACAATGATGCCTTTGGTTATGCCATAAAAAATGCCTTAGAATTAAAGGAGATAATCAGAAAAGATATACATAAAGGTTGCATTGCAGAGTAATCTTGAGAAAACAATCATTATTTCGCGTTATCTTTAAATAAATCATCATAACAGGCTTAAATCTATGGTATTGTGATTTGCAATTTGATAAAAAATTTAATACTGTTAGCACTCGGCATGGTTGAGTGCTAATTTATTTATTTAAGGAGGATTTATGGGATTTAAACCATTGGCTGATCATCTGTTGGCGAAACTCTTGGAAAGCGAGGAGAAAACAGAATCAGGAATTATTATTCCTGATACGGTCAAAGAGAAGCCACAAAAAGCAGAAATCATAGAGGTGGGCAACGAAGTAGAAAATATCAAGAAAAATGACAAGGTGCTATTCGCAAAGTACAGCGGCACAGAGGTAAAAATAGGAGACGAAGATTACATCATCTTAAAGGAAGAAGATATCTTAGGAATTTTTGAGGATTAACAAAGGAGGAATGTATGCCAGGTAAACAGTTATTGTTTGGAGATGAGTCAAGAGATAAAATATTAAAAGGGATAAATCAGTTAACCGACGCAGTAGCGGTAACTTTAGGTCCCAGAGGAAGAAATGTCATTTTAGAAAGAAAATATGGAGCTCCTGCCGTTACCAAAGACGGCGTATCCGTAGCAAGGGAAGTTGAACTAAAAGATCCCTATGAAAACATGGGTGCGCAACTGGTGCGGGAAGTGGCTGCTAAAACATCAGATGCAGCTGGTGATGGAACAACAACGGCAACTGTTATTGCCCGTGCTATCTTTAGAGAAGGCTTAAGAAGCATTACTGCCGGAGCAAATGCAATAGAGGTAAAAAGAGGCATAGACAAAACAGTAAAAAAAGTGGTGGAAGAAATCAAAAGACAGTCCACACCGATAACGGAAAAGAGACAAATATCGGAAGTAGCTACTATTGCTGCTAACAACGAGAAAGAAATAGGAGATATCATTGCAGATGCAATGGAAAAAGTAGGAAGAGATGGTGTAATTACCGTCGAAGAGGCAAAAGGCATAGAAACAACATTAGAGGTTGTAGAGGGAATGAAGTTTGATAGAGGTTATGTCTCTCCCTATTTTGTAACTGATGCAGGAAAAATGATATCTGAATTGGAAAATCCATACATTGTTATTACAGATAAGAAGATCAGTAGTATGGCAGAATTTTTACCATTAGTGGAAAAGATAGCAAAAACGGGAAAACCATTCTTGATTATAGCCGAAGAGGTAGAAGGCGAAGCATTGGCTACGCTTGTTGTAAATAAGCTTAGAGGAACGGTAAATTGTTGCGCTGTGAAATCACCAGGATTCGGCGATAGAAGAAAAGAGATGTTGAGAGATCTTGCTACTTTAACCGGTGGGATAGTAATATCTGAAGAAACAGGCACAAAATTAGATGCTGCTGACCTCTCTTTTTTAGGCGCAGCAGATAAAATAATAGTAGATAAAGAAAATACAACCATCGTTAATGGTAAAGGTAAAAAAGAAGATATACAGGAACGTATAGAACAAATAGATGCACAACTTGAGCAGTCAACCAGCGAATATGACAAGGAGAAACTAAAAGAGAGAAAGGCGAAATTGGCCGGGGGCGTAGGTGTGATAAAAGTAGGTGCAGCTACAGAATCGGCGATGAAGGAGAAGAAACAGAGAGTAGAAGGTGCATTGAGTGCTACCAAAGCCGCAGTGGAAGAAGGAATTCTCCCTGGCGGAGGAGTTGCTCTTTTGAGGTGCCAAAAAGCACTGGAAGATTTAGAAGCAGAGAACGAAGATCAGAAAACGGGAATAAACATCATTAGGAAGGTATTGGAAGAACCTATCAGAGTAATCGCAGATAATGCCGGATATGAAGGCTCTGTTATTATCAATAAGGTGAGAGAATCAACTGTTGAGAATATGGGTTTTGATGCCGGAAAGGGTGAGTATGCAGATATGCTCAAAACCGGCATTACCGATCCTGCAAAGGTAGAAAGAATAGCCTTACAGAATGCAGCTTCTGTAGCAGGACTACTGCTTATGACAGAAACAACAATCGCAGAAATTCCAGAAGAAAAACCGTCTATGCCTGAAGGCATGCCTTCAGGCGGCGGAATGCCAGGAATGTATTAAAAAGGTTTAGCGGGGGTTAACCCCCGCTAAATTAGCAAAGCTTAAGATAATAATTTTTCTACAAATAAACGAGCATTTTCAGGAGAGGGGTTTTTTTCTATAAATTGTATGAATTTACTGCCGATGATTGCCCCTTCACAAAAAGAAAATATCTGATTTACATCTTTTTTATTCTCTATCCCAAATCCTATGCAAATGGGCAAAGAGGTATATTTTCTTACCTTTTGAACCAGGGAACGAGCCGCAGATAAATCCTTTGTCTTTTCGCCTGTTATTCCCAGGCGCGGCACAAGATAAACAAAACCAGAGGATAAAGAGACAATCTTTTTTATCCTATCTTCGGTGGTAGTAGGTGTTACTAAAAACGGCATACTTAAAGAAAATTTCTTTAATAAATCGAGCATCCCCTTTGATTCTTCCAATGGAAGATCAGGTACAATAAACCCATCCAATCCTACCTGTTTTGCCCTTTCTACAAATCTTTTCTCTCCATAGGTAAAAATCGTATTGTAATAACCCATAAACAGAATAGGTATATCTATTTTGTTTTCTCTTATCTTCTTAACCGTTGAAAAACAATCATCCGTATTTACCTTCTGTTGCAATGCTCTTTGAGATGCCGCTTGAATTATCCTTCCATCGGCTATGGGATCAGAAAATGGTAGTCCTAATTCTACAACATCCGCACCCCCTTCCGCTAAACCCCGTACAATATCAATTGTGCTGTCTTTATAAGGAAAACCACAAGTTACATATATGATGAGTGCGCCGCTGTTATTTTTGTTCGCCCCTTCAATTCTTTTTCTTATCCTATCCATTTTTAGCCTCGAACAAATCACGCACTATCCCCATATCTTTATCCCCTCTACCAGAAAGATTTATTATCACAATTTTATTCTTATCCAACTTTCCCTTTAATTTTCTTACATAGGCAATGGCATGGGAACTCTCCAGAGCGGGAATTATACCTTCCATTTTACTCAAATATTCAAATGCCTCCAACGCTTCTGTATCTGTAGCAGCTTCATATCGAGCACGACCTGATTCTTTCAAAAACACATGCTCCGGCCCTACTCCTGGATAATCCAAACCTGCACTCACAGAATGGGTAGGAATAATCTGACCGTATTTGTCTTGAAGAATATATGTCTTTGCTCCATGCAATATACCTGCTTGACCTAAGGAGATGGTAGCGGCATTTTCACCCAATTTTTCTCCCCTTCCTCCTGCTTCTACTCCAACAAATTTTACTTTATCGTCTAAAAATGGGTAAAATAGTCCAATGGCGTTACTGCCTCCTCCTACACATGCTACGCACACATCGGGTAATCTACCTTCTACTTTTAATATTTCCTCTTTTGTCTCCTTGCCGATTATAATTTGAAAATTTCTCACCATTGTAGGATAAGGATCCGGCCCTACACACGAACCTAAGCAATAGTATGTATCATTGGCATTCGTTACCCAATCCCTTATCGTTTCGTTTATTGCATCTTTTAAGGTTTGCGAACCACTTTCTACAACTTCCAACTTTGCTCCCAACAGTTTCATCCTGAACACATTCAACTCTTGTCTAACACAATCTATCTTTCCCATGTATACCTTGCATGGAATATTGAGTAGTGCACAGGCTGTTGCCGTAGCCACTCCGTGCTGCCCCGCACCTGTTTCTGCAATAACCCTCTTCTTATCCATGAATTTTGCCAGAAGTACCTGCCCTAATGTGTTGTTCATCTTATGAGCACCGGTATGATTTAAATCTTCTCTCTTCAAATAGACCTTAAACCCCAAATCTCTACTCATGTTCTCCGCTAAATATAGAGGTGTAGGTCTTCCGCAATATGTTTTTAAATAGTGATTGAGTTTTTTTCGAAAATCATCTCTCTTAACAATGTTAAAATATTTCTGTTTTAACTCATCCAATACGGAAACAAGCGTCTCTGGTATAAATTGTCCTCCATATGGACCAAAATATCCCTGCTCATCAGGCAATTTCACTATTTCTTACCTCCTTAATAAACTCTTCCAATTTTCCATTGTCTTTCTTGCCCTTTTCCTTCTCCAATTTGCTGCATGCATCCAGCGCATAAGGATGAACCATTTTTATAGCTTCCTTTACATTCCTTCCATCCAATCCGCCAGCTAAAATAAGAGGAAGAGAAATTGTTTCTCTCAAGTTTTTGGCAAATTCCCAATCACAAACCTTCCCCGTGCCTCCACCGCTATCTACAATAAACGAATCTACAACAGGAGCAAACATTTCTGCTTCATTCATATTTCTTGCAAATTTTATTATATGCACACCAGGCAGTAATACTTTTAAATTATACACATAATTCACAGATTCTCCACCATGCAGCTGAACGACATTCAATCCTGAAAAATAAAAAATATCTCTTAATCTTTTCTTATCTTCATTTACAAATACCCCTACTTTGGTAATAAAGGGGGGCAACCTGGAGCAGATTTCCTTAGCCTTATAAATATCTACACAACGCGGGCTCTTTTCATAAAAGATAAAACCCAATGCATCCGCTCCCAAAGAAACACACAGCATTGCATCTTCTATATTTGTAATACCGCATACTTTTACTTTAGTCATTGCTCAATTTCCTCAATAATTCAAACTTTTGCTTTGCTTTGCCACTTGCAAGGGATAACTCTGCCATTTTGTATCCTTCCTTTAGATTTTTTACTCTGTCCGCCGTTAGGAGAGCAACACTTGCATTCACTAAAGCTGCATCTCTATATGCACTGCCTTTATTATTTAAAACATCCATCATAATACAAGTATTTTCAGCCACATCTCCACCTTTTAAAACACCTAATCTATATCTCTTTATACCAAAATCCTCAGGAGAGATTGTATACTTCTTTATAAACATACCGTTTACATCAGCAATATGCGTATCTGCACATACACTCACCTCATCTAAGCCATCCATACTATTTACTAACATTATTCTTCTATTCCCCAGGAGTTTGATTACAGCTGATAGAGTATCCATCATTGCTTGAGAAGGTACGCCGATAAGCTGTCTTTTTACACCTGCAGGATTGAGCAAAGGTCCGATAATATTGAATAAGGTGCGAAATCCCAACGCTTTTCTTACTTGAGCAATCTTTTTCATAGCAGGATGAAACAAAGGGGCAAATAGAAAGACAATGCCTGCCTGTTTTAATATCTTCTCTGCTTTTTTCTTTTCCAGGTTTATGTTTATGCCTAAAGCATTGAGTAGATCTGCACTGCCACATCTGCTGGATACTGCCCTATTGCCGTGTTTTGCCACATAAACACCAGCCCCCGCTACTATAAAAGCGCAGGCTGTAGAAATATTAAATGTGCCTTTCTCATCACCACCCGTACCGCAGGTATCTATGGCATTCTCTCTTATTTCATCGTCTAAATTTAGATGTATAGCCACCTCGTCCATTATCTCTACCACAGCTGCAATCTCTTCTGCCGTCTCCCCTCGCATTCGCAAAGCTGTAAGGAAAGAGGCCATTTCTGCCTCTGTTTTCCTCTCCCCAAGATAATCTTTCAAAAACGATTTTATTTCCTCCTTTTTCACACTTTCTCCCTGTACCAATTTACTCAACATTATTTTGCCTCCTCTAAAAAATTATAGATTAACATTTCGCCATATTTTGTAAGAATAGACTCCGGGTGAAACTGCACCCCATACACGGGAAAATTTCTATGCTTGATAGACATAATCTCTTCATCTTCACTCGCCGCTAAAATTTCCAACTCTAAAGGAAAATTCTCCCTGCTTACAGAAAGAGAGTGATACCTGACGGCACTGAATGGAGAGGGAATATTTTTAAAAATGTATTTACCCGCATGATAGATAAGAGATGCCTTTCCATGCACAATTCTCTTCGCTCTTACAATCTTTCCTCCAAAGCTATAGACAATTACCTGATGACCCAAGCACACCCCAAATATAGGTTTTGTTTTGTAAAACCTCCTCACTACATCCACACTAATGCCTGCATTCTCCGGCACAGAAGGCCCGGGAGAGATGAATACAGCTTCGCTTTTTTCTACCCACCGAATGTAATCTTTTTCATCGTTGGAAATAACATCCACACCTTTCTTCATTCCCTTTAAAAGATGAACCAGGTTGTAAGTAAAAGAATCATAATTATCTATCATTAATATCATTTTCCTCTCCTAATGCATTGATGCAGGCGGATGCCTTCTCCATCGTCTCTTCATATTCCCTTTGAGGGAGAGAATCATAAACGATGCCCGCACCCACACCAATAAATGCCTTATTTTCTTTCCACACAATGGTGCGTATGGTGATACACATATCCATATTCCCATCATATCCAAAGTAACCCACACTACCGGCATAAGGGCCTCTTCTTGTTTTTTCTAAGCTTGCAATTATTTGCATCGCTCTCACCTTTGGTGCACCGGACACCGTTCCTGCGGGAAAGCAGGATCTAAATAGATCAAACATATCTTTATCTTTCTCTATTTTTGCTTTAATGTCGGAAACGATATGCATAACCTTTGAAAACTTCTCTACATACATGAAATTTTCTACCTTTACAGTTCCTGCTTCCGCTACTCTTCCCACATCATTTCTTGCCAGATCAACAAGCATCAAATGCTCAGCTTTTTCTTTCTCATCCTGAAGGAGTTCTTTTTCCAATTTCTCATCTTCTTTTTTTGTTTTGCCTCTGCGACGAGTACCTGCAATAGGCGAGATTTCAATGGTTTCTCCTTCCAATCTCACCAGAACTTCTGGAGATGAACCGATGAGTTTAAAAGAATCAAAATCAATATAAAACATATAAGGAGAGGGGTTACTCCTCCTTAAAGTCCGATAGATATCAAAAGGAGACACATCTGTTGAACATACAATGTGATGTGCCAAAACAGACTGTATTATCTCGCCGTCTTCTATATACCTCTTTGCTTTTCTTACCATCTCTTCAAACGCTTCTCTGTGTAAAGTGGATACAGGAAAAGATTTGCCTTCCCCCTCATCGTAAGAAAACGGACGGTGAAGGAGAGACAGAATTTTATCTATCATCTTTTCTGCTTTTTCATAATCTTGAGGCTGCATTGCATCATAAACTATGCGAAATGTCTTACGAAAATCATCAAATATGATAACCGCCTTTGTAAATAAAAGACAAAGGTCAGGCAGGGAATAGATGTCTTCTGAAGGTAAAGCAATCTTATTCCATAAAGAAGCACAATCATATCCTATATACCCCACTCCACCCCCAAAAAAACGAGGCAATTCCTTCAATTTGAGTGTTTTTTTGGAGAAATATCTATCTTTAAGTAGAGATAAAGGCTTTTCATCTTCGCCAATGCTAAAGGAAAATGTCTCCAATCTGTCAAATCCTATAAAAGAATACCTGCCCCATCTTTTACTTTTCTCTACACTCTCTAAAAGGTAGCAGGCCCCATAATCTTTGAGTTTTAAATAAATAGATATAGCTGTATCCGTATCACAAGGAAAATCTGCATATAAAGGGACGATGTCAAAACTTTTTAGATATTCCAAAAATTCACCTTCGGACATATTCAACATAAAACCTCCAAACAAAAAAGGCTTGACGACTCATCCAAGCCGTCAAGCCCATACAAAAATAGCCGCCGACTCAGACATCCTTTCCCTGTCTGCGCCAAGCGGCTTGAGTTAAACTTATCTCAAACTTACCGGCGAGCAGGTTTAACTGCCCACCACCAAACCTTAAATATCATTTTCATGGGTATAAAGATATATATTTTATGTTTATTGTCAAGGAAAATGACCTTGTTATTTTCCTTGCAACTACTAAAGTAGTTGTCAAGTTGCTTGCAAGTGTTGTAAGCACTTGTCAAGGAAAACTTCGTTTTTTTGCAACTCTCTACGAGAGTTGTCAAAACGAATAAATAAATCCACCGCAAGCAGCGGGCTATTACCAGATGTCATTTCGGAATTCTGCTTTAGCAAAATATCTGGAATCTTAATTTAGATTCCCGCCACCGTGTCAAGTACGGGGGGACATTCCCTCTGTCATTCCCGCGAATGCGGAAATCCAGATTCCGCATCAAGTGCGGAATAACAAAACGCGGCTTGCCGCGGGGGCACTAACCCTACTATATGTAATAAACTTTTTCAAACCCTAACAGTGTCTTCTATATTTATCGCGTTTCTTCGGCCTGGTTGGTTTATGTCCCGGTTGTTTCTCAAAATATTTCAATATGCGTTTCAAATCATCCAGAAGGAGGTCAGCCATGTCTCTGCTGAAACCTTCCTTTACCACAATACGCAATACCGCGATATCCTCCGCGTTCTTGGGTAAGGTATAAGCAGGAACCAGCCAGCCTCGGTGGCGTAGCCTTTCTGAAACATCAAATACAGTAAAATTCGTTTCTTTCTTCAGCTTAAAGGCAAATACAGGAATATCGCTGCCGTCAGTGAGTAATTCAAATGGTCCTAATTTAGCAACCTTTCCCGATAGATACTTTACCGTCTCATGCAGCGTTTTCATAATGCGTGTATATCCTTCTCGTCCTAATCGCAGAAAGTTATAATATTGAGCAACGATCTGATTGCCGGGACGCGAAAAATTTAACGCAAATGTAGGCATGTCACCACCTAAGTAATTAACATAAAATATCAAATCTTTCGGTAGTTCCTCCCAATCGCGCCATATGATCCAGCCAACTCCCGGAAAAACCAAACCATATTTATGGCCGGATACATTTATAGATTTCACCCACTTAAGGCGAAAATCCCATTTTATGTCCGGTTGAATAAAAGGGGTTACAAAACCTCCACTTGCCGCATCAACATGTATAGGAACATCCCAGCCAGTCTTTGCATTAAGTTCATCCAGAGCATTATTAAGCTTCTCAACTGGTTCGTACTGACCTGTAAATGTAGTTCCCATAATCGCAACCACACCTATGGTGTTTTCGTCTACAAGCTCAAGAGTTCTTTCCGAATCAATTGTATAACGACCATGTTCCATAGAAACAAAACGCGGCTCGATATCCCAATAACGGCAGAATTTCTCCCAGCAGATTTGAACATCTATTCCCATTACCATATTAGGTTTATCGCCTGCCTTTCCTTTTGCCTTCATGCGTTCCCGCCATTTCCATTTGAGTGCCATTCCGCCGAGCATAGTCGCTTCACTGGAGCCAATTGTTGAACATCCGGCAGCATTACCCTCATGGGGAGCATTGTACAAATTAGATAATATATTGACACAACGCATCTCAACTTCGGCTGTCTGAGGATATTCATCTTTATCAATCATATTCTTATCAAAAGTCTCAGCCATAAGCTGTCTGGCCTCTGGCTCCATCCATGTGGTTACGAAGGTGGCGAGATTGAGTCTTGAATTCCCATCCAGCATAAGTTCATCATGGATGATATTGTAAGCCGTTCTGGGAAGCATCTCGTTTTCCGGCATTTCATATTTAGGAACTGCAGTACTAAGTTCTCTTGAGGCATAGGTCGGTGTTAATACTTTGTCAGATGTCTCCAACTCTTCTAATTTTACTTTTTTGTGAATCATAATTACCTCCTTTTTTAAAATTTACCCCCGTTGGAGATTCCTCTAATGAGGCTTACTCTTCCGTTTGGCTATTTTCTTTCGGCATCCATTCTGGACGCTTTAACCCGTTAATAATTAAGGGTGCACCAACAAAGATGATTACCCCAACAATCAAAAACGAAACATAAAATGTCGGACTTCCGACTGTAAGTTGTGATGGAGGGAAAAAACCAACAATCATAGCAAAGACAACTGCCAGCATACCGATACCAGCCACTATCCACATACCGAAATTACCTCCCGGAACTTTATAGGTGCGGTGGACATCCGGCTGTGAATACCGCAATTTTATGGCAGATACATATAATAAAATGTACATTATAATATACAGCATTGCTGTGAGTGCGGTTAAAATAAAGAAGGCGCTGCTTATGGTGGGCATTAAAAGATAAACAAGCGAGATAATAGTAACGATTGCGCCCTGTATCCACAGTATATGAGTTTGCACACCATGTTTATTAGTATATTGCAAAAACGGAGGAAGGTCGCCATCTTTGGCGGTAGCAAGTAACCCCTTACTTGGTCCGGCTATCCATGCAATTACGCCGCCAACTGCCCCGAAGGCAACCAACAATCCCATTATCGGAAGAAACCAGCCCATACTGAATTTATCTAACAGTTCCTTAAACCCCTGCATAATTCCAGCTGTAAGGCTTATGCTTTTTTCCGGGATAACTACGGCAACAGACAGGGAACCCAATACAAACACCACTACAATTATAAGCATTGCCAAAAACACTGCTTTTGTATACTGTACTTTTGGATTCCGCAGTTCCCTGACATGCACAGCACCTACCTCCATCCCGGCAAACAAAAGGACAATACCTCCCAGAAATGCTACACTGCTGAAATCTGCAAAATTTGGTAGAAAATTACCGCTGGCTGTGTTAAGCTGTACAGGATTTCCTGTAACAATCCAGAGAATACCCAAAGCAATAATAAGAACCGCCGGAAATATCGTTCCCGCCAATAATCCTATCGTAGTAAGCCGCCCGGTTGTTTTCATTCCGCGAAAATTCATAAATGTCGCTCCCCAATAGACTATGAGAATAACCGCAATGTTAAATGTTTTGTTGGTATCAAGAGCTGGGTTTATAAAAAAATATGACAATGCTCCTGCAGCGAATGCCAAAACAGTAGGGTACCATATAACATTCTGTATCCATTGAAGCCATATCGCAGTAAAACCCCAGCGAGACCCAAATGCCTCTCTTACCCACCTGTATACACCGCCTCCTTGCGGCCATCCACTGGCTAATTCTGCCGAAATAAGAGAAACCGGAACAAGAAACAATAATGCGGCAAATGCAAGATAAAAGAACATGGTCAGCCCTTCTTTTGCCATCATCGGCAAACCCCTTAAACTCATTACACAAGCGACATTCATCATAGCAAGTACGAATGTGCTTATGTAATGTCTCTGCTTAGTATTCTCTTCTGCCATAGCCTCCTCCCTTTACTGAGAGTATATTACACTTGAAGTAAATACTACTATTTACCATATATCTTACTATTCGCCAAAAACATTCTATAAAAATATTATCAATTATCTAAGGATCTTGGTATCAATTACCAAATGCTGGCGGAATGGAAAAAAGAGCATGAAAAGAAAGGTGATTTAGCATTTCCAGGAAACGGCAAACAGCTTCCTCTGGACTTTGCCTTGTCTTTCTGTAGTATTTTTCATGTAGCGTATCCTACTTTTTTTCTAATGTTTTTATTTAGTCTAACAGAAGAAGAATATGCTACTTTTTACTCATCCACAACATTCGATTATAGCTTTACTATACTTATAGACTATAGAATTAGAATCCGCCACTCTTTCTGCTTACACTGCTTTCAAGACGGGCTTTCTCGCAACCATTTTTCTGTAAATTTTAAGATAATCTCTTGCCATGCGGGAAGTTGTGAATCTTTCTTCAAATGCCTTTCTGCAGTCTTCGCGATTCAAGCCTGATGTTTTTTTCACTGCTTTCACTGCATCTTTTATATTTTCTACTATAAATCCTGTAACTCCGTTTTGTATCACCTCAGGCACGGAACCACATCTCCAGGCAATTACCGGTGTACCACAGGCTAAGGATTCTATCATAACCAAACCAAAAGGCTCAGGCCAATCAATGGGAAAAATTAGCGCATAAGCATTTCCTAAGAATTCATTTTTTTCCTTTTCTCCTATTTCACCTATAAATTCCACATAAGGGTTTCTAAGCAGTGGTTTAATTTTATCCTCAAAATACTCTTTATCGGCTTCATCTACTTTTGCGGCAATTTTCAATTTCATACCCACTTTTTCAGCAATCTCTATTGCCCTATCCACTCTTTTTTCGGGACATATCCTACCCAGAAATGCCAAATATTCACCAGGTTTTTTATGGAAGCTGTACAAATCTTTTGGCAGTCCATGATATGCCGTGCCCTGCCAGTTGAGCCAGGGAAGAGGTTTTCTTTGGTTATTTGAAATAGAAATTACAGGTATGTCTTTAAAATTTTGGTAGAAGAGTAAGTACTCTTTTAAATCCAGCCTTCCGTGAAGGGTGGTAACGGCCGGCGTATTGCATATTCTTACCAGTGGAAACTGGATGTAGTCAATATTGAAGTGAATAATATCAAAATAAGAAGACATCTCAAATACCTCTTGAACCATAAGAACATGATAACACATTCTATCTTTGCAGTTATCGTCCAATCTGAGAGATCTTTTACAAGGAGAGATAAGGCGAGCGTGAGTGATAGAATCTCCACTGGCAAAAAGTGTTATATCATGTCCTCCTTTTACCAGTTCTTCTACCAGATAAGAAACAGCCCTTTCTGTTCCTCCATAATACTTTGGAGGTACACTCTCATAGAGAGGCGAGACCTGCGCAATTCTCATACGATATTACTCCTACTCCGCAATATTTTAATTCTTCCGAAATTAACTATAATTTCATTTCTGAAAAAGTAAAGCAAGGTTGAGTTATTTAAAGTATATAGGTGAGTTATTTATGATTTTATTATATTATCATTTAGTAAGATATATTATTTCTGTAATTTTGAATATAATCCACTTTTTTAATTAGTAATAATATTCTGCCATTAAAGCGGGCATTTCTCTTTCAAAGATATAATCTTCATTTGTTCTAATAGAGGTAAGTTTATCAAAAATTCCTATCTCTATCTCTTCTTCTTTAGAAGATACAGCTTTTAATTTTATGATCTCATTTGTTAAATTTAGTTGTAATAACTTATCCTTCCAAAGTAAAGAGAAAATCATCTTCCTCCAGCTTATTGGCATTCTTGGATTTATAAACAATCTTTTTTCTTTGATACTTATCCCTGCAAAACCAAAAACAATCGCTTGCCAGGTCCCTCCCAGACAGGCGCCATGAATCCCTTCTTTGGTATTTCCATATAAATTATCAACGTCTATACATAAGGATACATTAAAGAGGTCATATGCTCGGTGCAGATCCAGACATTCAAGGGCTAATGTTGAGTGTATCGAAGGACTCAGAGAAGACTTATGTAGTGTTCTTTTCATATAAAAATCACAATTTGCCTTTTTTGTCTTTAAATCAAAGTTATCCGATAATAGGTAAATGAGCATGAGGGTATCTGCCTGCTTTACCAGTTGAGTTTTACCTAACTCTTTGATTTTTAACCTCTTGGGAAGAACGGGTATACCGTTTTCATCTGTCTCCGTTAAAATAACTCTTTTCAATTTAAAGTATCCGTCAAATTGCTCAATAACTCCTTTTTTATTTATATTTATAGGTATTAGAGAAGCTATCTCCTCCCAATTTTCTACTTCTTTGCATTTTAAGTTTAATTTTCTTTGCAAATGTTGATAAACTAAAGGTGCATTTTCCCTAATTCTATAAAATGTTTTGCAAGCAACTGTTAAATTCCATTTTGCCATCATATTAGTATAGGCATCATTATTCACATCTATATGAAATTCATCCGGACCAATGACATGATTTATCTCATATCTATTTTTCTCTTTGTTATATTCTACTCTTGAAGCCCAGAATCTCGCTGTTTCAAATAAAACTTCATAGCCGTATCTTTCCATAAATCTTTCATCATCAGTTGTAAGGTAATAGTTATATACAGCATAAGCAACATCTGCGGTAATATGATGTTCCATTTTATGTGTATGAATTTTTATTATGCTCCCATCAATATCTCTTGCCCAAGTAGGAGTCTCTTCCTCTCCAGTGTCTGCTGATTCCCAGGGAAACATTGTCCCTCTAAAATTTAATTTCTTAGCAGTTTTTCTTGCTTTCTTTAATCTTAAACACCTATATAACAGAATGTTTTTAGCAGTTTTTGGCATTGTAAAGAGATAAAAGGGCATGAGGAATATTTCTGCATCCCAGAATATATGTCCCCTGTATCCTTCGCCCGTTAGGGTTCTCGCACCAATGCTGGAAAAGCCATTATCTGTAGGGGCGCAGATAAGCATGTGATATATATTAAACCGTATATTCCGTTGCAAATCTACCTTTCCTTCAACTAAAATATCTGCTCTCTGCCAGAGTTTCTCCCAACTTTGGATATGCTTTTTAATAAGCATATCAAACTCAGTATGGAAAACTTTATAGAATTTCTTAAATGTTTCCCTTTTATATTTGACAATTTTGCTTTGAGATGGGAAATGCTTTATACAGAATATCTTAGTGAATATAATGGTTTGATTTTTCTTTAATTTAAGTCTGGAGATGCTGTCTTTGGCAAGGATTTTTCTACCGTTAATCTCATAATAGAAACCGCTCCAATATATTATGATATGTTTTTTCTCCAGTGTTTGGACCAGTAAATACCCGGCATTTTGAAATTGGCCCAACTCTTTTATCCTAAAATGCCGTTTTTGGCCTTCGGTAAGAATAGGGGCATTATAAACGGATGTATCTATTCCTGTGTTTATATCTATTTCACAAGCACTATCCAGAGAAGTGAGAGCTATCTGCATCACGCCAGCATCTTTGTTGTTCATAGAAACAAACCTCAAACATTGATAATCAAAATGATGCTTTTTATTGTTCTGATATAGGGTATGACGCAGTAAAAGCCCCTTCTTTAGATTGAGAATCCTTTGATGTTTAAGAACATCCATTATTCCTAAAGCTAATTTTTCTCCTTGAATAGTAAATATAAAATTGAAAGGATTGGGAAGATTAACCAATTCAGCAACCTGAGAAAACATTTTATCGTATATGCCGGCGATATATGTTCCCGGCATAGCATCATGGGGAATCTCTTCTAACGCCGCTCTTGTACCTAAGTATCCATTGCCTAAAGCAAAGCGAGCTTCATGAATATTTTGCAAAGATTTTGTCCATTTATTTTCTTTTATAAGCCATGAATCATCATCAATATAATGAGAATAAAAATCTTTCATAATGAGATTAATTGTTTCAGTTGTTTAATATCCATTTGGCTTACATCACCTATAACTAAATCAGCACCTCTTAACCTTTCTGGATTATTATAGCGATCTACCCCAATACATCTTATGCCTGCCCTTTTGGCTGCCTCTACACCTAATACTGCATCTTCAAACACCACACATTGTTTTGGACTTAAATTTAATCTCTTAATAGCCAGAAGGAAAACAGCAGGATGAGGTTTCCCTCTTTTTATATCGTTGCCAGTAATTATTACATCAAATAGATTATCTATATTGGCCTTCTTTAAAATATAAAGACAGTTTTTGCTGGAAGATATCACTGCCAGTTTTATACTCTCCTTCCTTAAGTTTTTTATTAAATTTAATGTGCTTTCATAAAGCTTTACTCCTTCTTTTTCTAAAAATTCCAGGAAATAGTTTTGTTTTTTTGAGGCTGCTTTTTTTAGTTCTTGCTGGGATAATTGAGGCAGAATGGTTTTTGCTCCATCTATTCTGGGTATGCCATCTACCTTTTCTTTGTAATCTTGAAAGCTAAAATCTTTTCCGTATTCAGAAAACATCTTTTTCCAGGCTTTAAAATGCAAAGGAACTGTATTTACAATAATTCCGTCTAAATCAAATATCACCGCTTTTAAATCCATATTTTTTATAATAGCATTTTTTTGTTTATTTACACTAGCAAGTCTTTGCAAGTCACAAATAATGAGCCTCTTTCAGGCTCATTTTGTATTGTAAAAGACTTGGTATTGACTTTAACGAGAGGGGAATATAAAATATTATTTAGGAAATTAAATATGCATGAGAATAGATTAAAAGTAGCAGTTATTGGTATATTACTTGCCCTGTGTATATCCTCTACTTTTTATTTTTATCTAGTATTACATACAGAGGTTGTTTTCACACATTTCTTTTATATCCCCATCATACTTACTGCGGTATGGTTTCCCAGAAAAGCCATATTCGTTGCTATATTGCTGGCTGCTATTACTTTACTCATGTCCTTCTTAACTCCATTTTCCTGCTCGATGCATAGCTTTATCAGAGCTGTAATGTTTATTGTTGTCGCGATTTTTTCTGATGAGTTGTGTTATAGAAAAGAAAAGGCATGTAAAGAAGAATTTAAATCCAGGGAACAGATGCTTCATTCAGAGAAACTGTCTACTATAGGAAGGCTTGTTACAGCTGTTATGCATGAGATAGACAAACCAGTAACTATTATTGATGATGCTGTGAAAACTATGTTGAGTAAAACAGATAAAGAGAGTTCTCATTATGCTAATTTAAGGATAATGGAAGAAAATATAAACAAAATCAAAGGATTGGCAAAGCATATCCAGATATTTACTATTAAGACAGAACCAAAATTAACATCGTTGAATGTAGAGGTTGTAATTACTAATGCACTTGCGCTTATAGGAGAAGAGTTAAAAGATTCCAATATCACGGTCAGCACTCACTTTGAACCTGATCTACCTTATATTAGGGGTGATTCCCAGCAAGTTGAAAAGATAATCTTAAGTATCATTGATAACGCTCATGAAGCAATGAAAGAAAAAGAGAGAGAGGTAGGCGAATATAAAAAAGAGCTGGGTATAAATGTTTATCCTGAGAATAATTTTGTGGATATATCTATCTCCGATACAGGAGGTGGAATACCTAAAGAAATAAAGGATAAGATATTCGAGCCGTTGTTTACTACCAAAAAAGAAGCGCTGGGATTGGGTCTTTCTATGTGTAAGCGTATCGTAGAAAAGCACAAAGGCTTATTACAGGTAAAGAGCAGTGACATGGGAGCAACATTTATTATAAAGTTACCTGTCTCTTCTTAAATTGGATAATTTTTTCTCTTAAATTTTTTACAATCTGAGCAGGTTCATCGCTATTTGCGATGACGGAGACTACAGCTGCACTGTCTGCACCAGCTTCAATGACCTCTCCGACATTTTTCTCATTTATTCCACCAATGGCAACGATGGGGATATTTACTATTTTTCTGATGTCTTTTAACATGCTTAATCCAATGACTTTTATATCACCTTTGGTAGAAGTAGGAAATATTGAACCTACACCCAGATAATCTGCTCCTTCTTCTTCTGCCTTTTTTGCTTCATGAACACTACTTGCAGAGACACCGATAATTTTATTTCCTAAGATGTTTCTGGCAATCTTCAGAGGCATATCATCGTGACCGATGTGAACGCCATCTGCACCTACAGCTAATGCCACATCTATTCTATCATTGACGATTAACAATGCCTTTCCTTCTGTTATCTTATGTAGTTTTTCCCCTATTTCTATCATCTTTCTTGTAGAGAGCTCTTTTTCTCTAAACTGAATAAACCTCGTTCCCCCTTTAACTGCAGATTGAACAATTTCCAGGTGACTCCACTTAAAGTGTCTGTCTGTGATTACGCACAGATCTACGCTTTTAAGGAAACTTTTTATGTCCATTCTTCTGTTTCTGTTCCATTCATTCGGTAAATCTCATCAAGCAAAGCAACTTTAAACGATGCAGGAAGCAGGGATTTTTTAGAAGCATATTCAGAAGCTTTTTCAAAAAATAACAACCCTTCAATAGAGGCAAGAAAATGATCTTTTTGAACACAGGAAAAGGCAGAAATTATAGAGCTCAGCATACAACCGGAGCCTGTTATGGTAGAAAGCATCCTACTGCCTTTTCCTTCAAGCATACAGGTTCTTTTGCCATCACTTATATAATCATCCTTCCCCGTTGCTACCACAACCGACTTTGTTTTTTTCGCAAAATTTTTTACCACATCATTCATGTCTGCCTCTATCTTTCCCGCTTCTACTCCCTTTACCTCGGATTTAACACCGCAGAGAGAGGCTATTTCTGCTTGGTTGCCTTTTACTATAGATATGTTTACTTCATTCAATATATCAACTGCGCATTGTGTGCGAAAGCGAGTTGCTCCTGCTCCCACCGGATCGAAAACAACGGGAATATTCAATTCATTTGCCTTCTTTCCTGCTTTTATCATCGCTTTTACCCATTCATCTGTTAAGGTGCCAATATTTAAGTTTAAAGCTTGAGATAGACTGGTCATCTCTTCTACTTCTTCTAAGGCATGCGCCATAACAGGCAGCGCACCTAAAGCAAGTGTAATATTTGCACAGTCATTCATCACCACAAAATTTGTTATGTGATGAATCACAGGTTTTATTTCTCTTATATTTTTTATATCTTCTTTTATATAAAGCTTCACTCCTTTACTTTACAATAAAAGCTTTTTGCTGACAAGTTTGGTTTGCAGGTTTAATTTTTGTAAGGAAAAAATCCCAAAAGTATATTAAAATCTAACAAGCCAAAATGATGTAAATGGGCAGGTATTATGTTTTCGAAAGAATGGTTTGTTTATGTGTTTGGACGATGGTTGATGTTAGCTGGCATTGCAGGGTCATTGGTGCAATTTATATTAGCTTGCATATTCTGGTTTGTTGACAAAACTATTTTTAAGCATCATCTGTTAAAAACAGGACTCTCTAAACACCTAAACAAGTTATAGAAGCGAAACTGTAGCGAAAAACCCATAAAAATAATTTTAAATTGACTTTTTATGCATTTTATATAAAGTAAGGTTACTTACTGAACGGTAAGTAAATTATTGAGAGGTATGAGTATGGCTGCTGAACAACAAAATGTTATTCATAATACCAAAAAACAGATTATTAAAACTGCTCGTAAGCTTTTTTCAAAATATACCTATCTTGGTGTTTCAATGAGCGATATCGCCAAAAAGCTTCATATTACTAAACCTGCACTCTATTATCATTTTACTGGTAAGGCAGAAATCTATAAAAAAGTGCTTGATGATGCGTTTAATGGTTTTAGTCTATCTATTGCTGAAGCAGCTAAGGAAAAAACGGGAAGTAGAAAATTGTATAAAGTTATAAAAAATTATTTAGATTTTGGTTTAAAAGAAAAAAATCTTATTGATGCATTAATGCTAAAATTATCACCGGCTGATCCTCAAATAAGAAAACAGATCATACAAATAAAAAAACAGATTGTTAATTTGATTCAACCGATAGTTGAAGAGGCTTTTGCAGACAGTAAATTAAAAAACAAAATTGATATTGAGATGGTTACTCTTCTGTTGATCAGCACGATGAATGGATTGCTTTTGGAGTATTCAATGTTAAAGGAAAAGATCGATACAGAAAAAATATCAAAACAAATTATTACTGTCTTGTTTTAAAAATGTTTATTTAAAGGATTGTAGCCTATTGGATAGATTTGCCAGGGAGGATTATTGCAATGCTAAGTGGAAAAAGAATAACATCAATAATTTCAGTTTTTAATGAAGAAGAAACCGTAAAAAATGTGATTATCAGTTTGTTGAATTGTGAGCTAATTGACGAAATTATCGTGGTTAATGACGGCTCTACTGACGGCACTTCAAAAATACTAAATCAGTTGTCTGAATCCCACCAATTCCGTTATGTGAAATTTGATAAGAACAAAGGAAAATCATACGCAATGGTAGCAGGTGTAGAGAATTCAACAGGAGAAATCATCGTATTTGCTGATGCTGACATTATTGGATTAAATTGTGAACATATAGAAAAGCTAATATTTCCTTTGGTGTCAAATCAGGCAGATATGGTGATTGGACGTCGTTGCCCAGAAAAAAGTCCAAAAGTGGATATAACAGGACCTATCGATGTGTGGCTGGGAGGAGAAAGAGCCTGCTATAAAAAAGATATATTGCCTATTATCAATGGAATGAGAAAAACTAAATATGGAGTTGAAATTTTGCTTAACCTATATTACAAAAGCAGGAATAAAAAAATTAAAATAGTTAAATTAGACAGGCTTATCCATTTAAAAAAATATGAAAAGTATAGATTAAATACTGCGGCTTTAAAATATACGAAAGTCAGTCTCCAGATTATCAATACCGCGGCTATTAACTACTTCCTAATTTTTAATATAGTCAAGAACACTTTTAAAAATTTCAATTTTTAGGCTTGTGAAATGGTCATAGCTGCTTTTGGGTTTGGATTACTTTATTCTGTGCCATTAGGTTCCTTATTTTCTTCTTTTCTTGGGCGAACCCATTTCGCCCCATACATCCTGTACAGCTTGCCGACTATCCTTATTTTCTCTAATGGAGTAATTGGTAATTCATCAGAAATGTTGTAAATAATGGTGCGCCGGGCGGGAC
>JAGMDW010000042.1 GCA_023128455.1 Desulfurellaceae bacterium | reverse complement strand
AATCATACAGGTTTAGGGAAACCAATCGCCTTAATTGACAGTGGGGTTTTTAGAATGCCTTTGGGCGATGTTGAGATTGATGGAAAGATAGGCGAATATCTTTTGTCTTGTGGTGAGCCATTCGAAAAGGATGTGACTGCCCATAAATATGAACACAGTATAGAGGTTCAACTGCCTTTTCTGCAGTACACCTCATCCCTTTATGGGAAGGATTTTAATATTGTTCCGTTGGTTATAGGCGCTCGCGATTATAATACTTTAAGGGTTGTAGGAGAGCATATAGCAAAAGCAATCGAGAGAGATGATAGAAAAGTAATGATTATAGTGTCTACAGATATGAATCACTATGAAAATCAGGAATTGACATTAGAGAAAGATCGCCTGGCTTTGAAAGAGATAGAGAAACTTGATGAAAGGGGACTTTTAAATATTGCTATGGAGCGTGGTATTTCTATGTGTGGTGTAGGCTGTGCCGTTTCTGCCATTGTAGCCGGCAAATTGTTGGGTGCAAAACAGGTTATCGTAATAGAGCATAAAACGAGTGGAGATGTCAGTGGAGATTATGAACATGTAGTAGGCTATGCGGGAGTTGTTATAATTTAATTTAATGAATCTGAGAGACATTGTCTCTTTTGTTGAATATAGAATACCTTTTCTTCCTCTTTTTTTGGCTGTTGTCGCTGCTTATTTTGCAGTGAGCGGGAGATATATAGGTATTTTGTTTCTTTTGCCCGCTTTACTGCTTCTCTTTCACCGTGCATATCTTATCTTCGTTTCTTCCATTATTGTTTTTTTTGTTTGTATTCTTTCTTACCATCTTTTAGAGAAGAATTTTTTAAATATAGAAAACGAGTTTAAAAACAAGGTTGTTTCCCTGAATGTTGCTGTTAAATCTGGAATAGGTTATAGCCACCATTCCACTCATTTTATAGCATCTACACATTTTGAGGGGAAAAGATTTAATGTGTATGTTGCTTTAAAAAACTATAAGGGAAAGATTTCTCCTGGCGATATTTTTTACATTAGAGGAAAACTTATTCCTGCCGTCAATCTTTCTTACAATCATCTCCAATTTGATTTTAGGAAATATCTATTGCAAAGAAGGGTGCATTTTGTTGTTTATCCCTTTTATCAATCATTTATAGGTGAGGAGAAAGGAATAGGAACGCTTTTTTTTAGAATAAGAAACAAGTTGGAAGAAAATATAGATGCTTTTTGCGATGAGGATGTGAGTGGACTTTTGAAATCTTGTGTATTTGGAGACAGGACAGGATTAAAAAAGGACATAAAAGATATGTTTGTTAGGACTCAAACTGCTCATCTCACCGCTGTTTCTGGTTTGCATTTGGGATTTGTTATTATGATATTTTATCCTTTATTTTATCTTGTTATCGGACATATACCCTATTTTTATCGTCGCTATAACTTAAAACTACAAGCCTTTCTCTTTACTATCCCCTTCGTTTTGTTGTATGCATGCATAGTGGGCTTAAGGATTCCCACTTTAAGGGCACTATCCTTTGTTCTTTTTTCCTTTTTAATTGTTTTAAGCGGCAAAACAAAACAATCTTATAATATTCTTTTCTTTATAGCGATACTTTTTTCGATTGTAAATCCTCTAATCATCAGTTCTGCATCGTTTGTTCTTTCTTTTTCTATGACCTTTTTTGCCATATTTACATACATTAGTTTACAGAAAAAGGGCTATAAGGGAATAAAAGGGTATCTTCTTTTTATAGTAATTATGTTTTTGTTTAGTGTACCTCTTTCTACATATTATTTTCATCGTCTGGCAATAGCGGGGATCGGTGCCAATTTAGTGGCTGTCCCTTTAATGGGTTTTTTTATTTTGCCATTTACCATATTTTCTTCTTTATTCAGCTTGTTGAATATCTATGTTTTAAATAAGTTGCTATTTTTTGTGCTAAGCGCTGTTTCTCATTTATTTATTCATTTTATTGCATTTTTTGGTAGTTTTAGTTTTTCTAAATTATTCTTTATTCCTCTGGTATTTATCTTTCTCTCCTATTGTTTCCTTGTTCTTGTTTTTAAAAAGAAGTATAAATTTTTACCTGTTGTGGTTTTTGTTTTTGTCGTTTGTTTTGTGGTTCTTTCAATTGAAAATAATGTTAAAAAAATATATTTCTTTGATCTATACAGGGGAGGAGCAGTCCTTTTTTATGAAGGAGAAAACAATGTGCTTATTACACACAATCTCTCATCATGGAATAAAAAGATAGTAGATGATTTTATCAGCCAGCACCATATAAAGATATATAAAAAAAGGGATTTTGATTTTCAGGGGAAATTAAATACCACTTATATTTCATTATACGGAGATAAAGGGACAATATTTGCCAAATACAAAAAAATACAATTAAAGATGAAACCGTATATAGCTGAGATTCAAACCCCCACAAGAAAATTTAATATTTGTTTTGGAGGAAGGAAAAATTCAAGTTTGTCTACAGGCAGATGTGGTTTGATATGTGTGACATTAAAGCCTAATAAGGTAAAGATTTCCTATAGATCAAAAGAGCATTTAATATAATTATTTATTTTTGAGAAGCTCGCATGCTCGTTTGTAGAAGGGACTCTTTTTGTCTATTGAAGAGAGTATATTTTTTGCCCTTTCTTTAAGGGACAGTTGAATGTAGCACCAGCCTTTGTAGTATTTTATGTCATCGGTCATGCTGAACTTCGCTGTTATTTTGTTCATCATAATAAGGGCTTTCCAATAATCTTTTTTGCTTATATATAAAGAAGATAAACTCCACAGATAATCCTTGTTTCCTTCATTTGAAAAAACAATGGCATCCTCAAGGTCTTCTTCTGCTTTTTTCCAATCCTTTAGTTTCATGTAGACACTGGCTCTATTATAATAAGCCAAATCTGGATGAGGATAAGAGGGGTTATTTATGAGCCTTGTAAAACATTGAATTGCCTTTTCAAATTCATTATTCTCTGCATAACTTATTCCCAAAGCATTATAAGCGTCTCCAAATTCTTTATCCTTTTCTATTGCCTGTAAAAAATAATTCTTTGCCTTTTCTTTTTCTCCCCTTAATCTGTAAGCCATCCCTGTCATGTAATATATTCGTGGGTTGGAAGGGTCCAGCTTTTTTGCATGTTCAAGATAGGCAAAGGCTTGAGGCAAGGCTTTTATGTCTTTATGATAAATGATATTTCTTCCCATTTCGTAATAGATGAGTGATTCTTTTTTGTTTTGTGCAGGGTTAATTGTTGCACATGAAGAAAGAAATATAAGAAACAATGGCAGAAAGATATATCCTAACTTAAACATCCATTGAAATTATACAATGCTTAATATATATTTTCAATATCAATAGTAGTGTTAAATAAAATATGAAAAAATATGGAAAACCACAGAGGACACAGAGTAAATTTAATTCTCTGTGTCCTCCAAAAGAATTTTCTCTAAAAGACATTACAGGAAATATAATCGCATGTGCAATTGAGGTTCATTCAAACTTAGGTCCTGGGTTATTGGAAAGCGTTTATGAAGAAGCATTGGCATATGAATTTGAGTTGAGGGGAATAAATTTTGAAAGGTAAAAAGAGACTATGCTTGAGTCCGCATCAGATAGATTTTTTGATAGAAGGGCAAGTGATATTAGAAATAAAGGCAACAGATGGAATGAGAAAAAAAGTGGGACTATTGATAAATTTCAATGTAGAAAGGTTGAAAGATGGGATGAAGAGATTAGTTTTGTAGAGGTCACAGAGGGGAGGTATAAGACTTTTTGCAAATCTTTAAAAAATCTCTGTGGTTCCCCTGTTAAATAAAGTAGCATGGGTGGCTACTTGTGCTTAATTTTGTAGCTATTTAACAGGGTGAATCTGTGGTTAGTTTTTTTGACAATACATAATCAATTTTTAGGAGAGAAAAATGAAAACTAATTTGTATCCAGTGAGAGGAAGATTATATTTGAAAAGTAAAAAGTACAAGGAGCCTACAGTTTGTCCTGAATGTGGATTGGTATTTACAAGCGGAAGGTGGAAAAGATCGGAAGAAAAACCAGAGGGAAAAGTAAATGCTGAGTTGTGTCCAGCCTGCAAATGTATAAGGGATAGATATTTTGCTGGAGTGTTGCGCATAAATAGTGATTTGGTAAAAACAAAGAATGAGGAGATAAAAAATCTTATAAGAAATGAGGAAGAAAAGGGGCAAAGGGTGAATCCCTTGAGGAGGGTAGGAAAGATAGAAGAAGATATTGAAAAAGGGAAGATGGTTGTTCATACTACTTTTGAACATCTGGCTACTCGTATAGGCAAGGCACTGGCAAGAGCATACAAGGGAGAGTTGGAGATAAAGTATAAAGTGGGTGTAAAAGCGGTGAGAGTGTGGTGGAAAAGGTAAAAATACTTGTAACGGGCGCTACTGGTTTTGTGGGTAGAAATGTTATAGATGAATTGAGAAGAGAGGGCAGGGAATGTATAGCTTTGATTAGAAATAAACAAAAGGCAGAGAAAATATGGGGAAAAAATATTGAATTGCGTATAGCAGATTTAAGAGATAGAGAAACAGTATCTTCTGCTTTTAAGGATGTAGATATTGTTGTTCACATAGCAGGTCTTATAAAAACGAATAGAAATAGCGAATTTTATTCATCCAATGTTACGGGAGCAGAGAATGTGGTTTGGGCTTCATCGCTATGTGGTGTTAAAAAGATTATATATGTGAGCAGTCTTTCTGTACAAAATCCTATTTCTCATTATGGAAAGTCAAAGCTTCTGGCTGAAAAGAAATTTTTACAGCATAAAGATCAATTAAAAATAAGCATTCTTAGACCAGCGATTGTCTATGGTCCTTATGATGAGGGGATGTATAGTTATTTTAAAATGGCGAAAAGGGGCATGATCCCTATTTTGAGAAAAGAGAGGCATATCAGTCTTGTCTATGTAAAGGATGTGGCAAGAACGATAAACCTGCTTATAGACAGAGATAACCCTGAACCGGAGGTTTTTCAGCTTTCGGATAATCACATGTACACATGGGAAGATACCGCTCGTACTTTATTTGATAGCATGAATATAAAGGGAAAGATAATAAGATTTCCCGAATTTTCACCTTATGTTTTCGCTTATTTCTCCAATATTTTCTCCAATATTTTTAAATATGAACCGATTCTTACCATAGATAAAATGAGAGAATTTATGCAGAAAAAATGGATATGTAATTCAAGTCAATTGTTTTTAAAAACAGGCTTTATTCCTTCTTATACAATTGAAAAAGGTTTTAAAGAAACAGCTCAATGGTATATAGAGAATGACTGGTTATGAGGCAATAAGATTCATTAATGATGTTTTATATATACTGGATCAAAGGAAGTTGCCTTTAGAAGAGGAGTATTTTGAAGCGAAAACCTACAAAGATATAGTCTATGCCATAGATAATATGGTGTTGCGCGGCGCTCCTTTAATAGGTATCGCTGCTGCTTTTGGTATTTATCTATCCACAAAGGATGCGAAAACAAAACAAGAGATATTCTCTAAGTTTTATGAAGCAAAAAGTAGGATTTCTCAGACCCGACCTACAGCTGTAAGCTTATTTAAGGCAATGGATGAGATGGCAAAATGTATTGATGAATTTAACATTTTACCAGAATATAAATTAAAGAATAAGCTGAGGGCAAAAGCAATATCTTTGTGGGAGAAGGAAAAAGAGATAGAAGAAGAGATGGCTGGGGTAGGAGCAAATTATTTAAAGGATAAAAAGCGTATTCTTACCCATTGTAATACGGGCATGTTGGCTACAGGCGGATATGGAACGGCATTAGGAGTAATTAGAAAATTATGGGAAGAAAACGGGGATATTATGGTAATAGTGGATGAAACGCGTCCTTTTCTGCAAGGGTCCAGATTAACAGCCTGGGAATTAAAAAAACTAAGCATTCCCTACAGGATTGTTGTAGATAGTGCATGTTGCATGCTGATGAATAGAAGTTTGGTAGATTGTGTAATTGTAGGAGCGGATAGAATTGCAAAAAATGGTGATGCGGCAAATAAAATTGGCACCGCTTCTCTGGCTACAGTGGCAAAGAGATTTAATGTGCCGTTTTTTGTAGTTGTTCCTTTTGAAACTATAGACAAGAATATAGAATCTGGAAAAGATATTCCGATAGAGGTGAGAAACGATAAGGAGATAACACAGATTAAAGATTTTGTTATTGCACCAGAGGGTTCAAAAACGCTTAATTTTTCTTTTGATATTACGAATGCAGAATTTATCTCCGCTATTATCACGGAAGAAGGTATCTTTCATTATCCTTATAATTTTAAGTAGACAAAAGTTCTTTCACTTTTTGCTTTAATTCCGTAAGATCCGGCGATTTGATAATGTAAGCGTCTGCTGCCCATACGGTGAAGTCTTGTTTGTAGTGGGCATAAGCAGTGGACATAATAACTGGTGTCTTGGAAGATTTCTCCTTGAGTATTCTTAGAATTTCGATACCATTCATCTCTGGCATGTTTATATCCAGGATTACTATGTCTGGTTTTTCTTTTTCAAAGAGCTTAATTGCTTCTTTTCCAGTTTTTGCCGTAATTACATCGTATCCTTCATCTTTAAATTCTTCCTCATAAAGTAGGCAGATGTTTTCTTCATCATCTACTGCTAAAATTTTCTTTTTCATTATGATTTCTCCTTCAATAATTTAATGGTAAATGTAACACCTTTTCCTATGTTGTTGTCTATTTCTATTTTTCCATTTTGTTCCTGAATGATTTGTTTTACGATAGAAAGACCCAAACCTGTCCCATTAGATTTTGTAGTATAAAAGGGTTTAAAGATGTGCGACATTGTGTCTAAATCAATACCTCCTGCGTTGTCTCGAACACTTACTGATATATATTTACCATCTGTGCCTGTTTTTATTTTTATTTTTCCTGTTTTTTTTGATTTTAGCGCATCAACAGCATTATTTAGTAGATTCAATAACACTTGCTCTATGCGGTCGGCATTGCCGTAACACTGTTTCGTGTTTTTGTCCAATAGACATTGAAACTCAATATTTTTATTTGTCGTTTGTTCTTTAACTAATTTTATCGCATTTTCTATGGTTTGATTTATGT
>JAGMDW010000041.1 GCA_023128455.1 Desulfurellaceae bacterium | reverse complement strand
ATTTTTTAAGAGATCCTTAAATGCCGCCTCTCCCTTTAAAGAATAGGTGAGAAGACCATAGGCATAAGACTTTAGTTCTTTGTCTTCAATCTGCTCCGTAAACTCACTTACATCATAGGGAAGTTCTTTTATATATATAGTCCATAATTTTTCAAATAAGAGATGTAATCTTTCATCTTCAAACAACTCTTTAAATTGTCCGATATCATCCACCAACTGAAGAAGACTTATATCACTCATTATGCAAGAGATGAGCAATTCTTCTTTTTTGGGGGTTTCAGTATTGGAAGAGGTGGGTTTATCTCTTGTCTTTGATGTTATAAGGCTGGCTGAAATGCCGCTTTCTTTAGCAATGTGTGAAATGTAAGCCGATTTTTTCACTCCATTTTTTATCTTCTCCACAATAGGCAGAAATGTCTCTACAAATTCTGCCTTGCCTTGAGGTAAAGAAAGATCAATACTCTTCTTATAGTGCTGAATTAAAAAAGAAAATAATTCTTTTCCTTTATTTAATTTTTCCAAAAACATTTCCTTTCCGTTTTTCTTTACAAAACTATCCGGGTCTTCGCCCTGTTCCAAAATTACGACTCTGCCTTCTACATCTGTTTCAAAAAAGGAGGGTAAAGCGCGGATCATAGCCTTGGTGCCCGCTTCATCCGCATCGTAATTCATAAATATAAGAGAGGAAAGTCTCTTCAGCATCTTTAAGTGATATGTATTCAATGCCGTTCCCAGTGTAGCCACACTATTTCTTATATTCTCTGTATGCAGCCTGATCACATCCAGATAACCTTCTACCACAATTGCCTGCTTCTCCTGTATTATACTTTTCTTTGCCCAATTCAAGCCGTATAAAATCTTGCTCTTGGAGTAAAGTGCTGTTTCTGGAGAATTGATGTATTTTGCTCCATTCCCCTCTTTAATCTGTCTACCCCCAAAGGCAATTGGGTCACCGTTTTCGTTGAATATAGGGAAGATCAATCTATTATGAAAACGACAGTAAAGTTTCCCATCATAATCAGAAAATATACCACTCTCCAGGATTTCCTCTTTTTTAAATTTACTCAATTTAACCAAAAGCTTATCCTCTTCTTGAGCATACCCAATAGAAAAATCATGCGCTGCAGCTTCATCAAATCCACGGTTGTAAAAATAGTTTTGAGCGGTTTTACATCTGGAAAATCCATCTCTAAAATGAGATAAAGCGATGAGATGAATCTCCTTTAATCTCTGTTTTTTATCATCTTTTTGTTTATCTTGTTTATTTTCTGCATAGCTTATCCCTGCCCTCTGAGCGAGCATGCGTAATGCCTCTTTAAATGTATATCCCTCATAACGCATGAAAAAACCTATCGCATCCCCGCTTGCACCGCACCCAAAACAGTGAAATATCCTTTTCTCGGGACTAACTACAAAGGAGGGGGTCTTTTCCTTATGAAAAGGACATAAACCTACATAGTTTACTCCTCTTTTTACCAGATCCACATACTGGGAGATGAAATCCACGATATCTATTCTTTCTCTTATTTCATCAGAAATATTCATTTTAGTCCTGCAATGGTTACGCCATCGCCGCCTTCATAGGGATTTCCCATACGAAAATCCTTTATAAAAGGATGATTTTTAAGCACTTCCCTTACTGCATTCTTTAAGATACCACTTCCTTTTCCGTGAACAATCCTTACTGTAGAAATATCTCTTAAAATACAACTATCTATGAACTTCTCTACTTCTATCAAAGCTTCGTCCCTTCTCTTTCCAATGATATTTACCTCTAAAGTATAATCATTTTTTACAGGATTTACCTCTATCTTTTTTTCTTGTTTTGTCTTCATTTCTTTTATCTTTTGTATTTCAGAGAAAGGAAGGCTGACTATCTTCCCCTCATAATCAACCGTTGCATAACTTTTGCTCACTGCAATAATTTCCCCGGTGTGTATTCCAGCTATCTTTACACTATCGCCCACCCCGAATGCGGTTTTTTC
>JAGMDW010000040.1 GCA_023128455.1 Desulfurellaceae bacterium | reverse complement strand
AGATTATGTCGCAAAAGATAAGATTAAGATTAAAGTCTTATGATAGTAGACTTTTAGATAAGTCCGTAAAGGATATAATGGAAACGGCAAGAAATACGGGTGCAAGGATAAAGGGACCAGTGCTTTTGCCTACGAGGATATCTCGTTATACGGTTTTGCGTTCGCCGTTTGTGAACAAGAAATCAAGAGAGCAGTTCGAGATAAGAGTTCATAAGAGGCTTATGGATATTTTAGATGCATCGGAACAGACAGTGGATGCATTGATGAGGATAGATTTGCCGGCAGGTGTGGATATAGAGGTGAAACTGTGATAGGTCTTATGGCAAGGAAAATGGGCATGACTCAAATTTTCGAAAGCGATTCTGCGATTCCTGTAACGCTGCTAAAAGTAGAACCGGGGGTTATAGTTGATATTAAAACGCAAGAAAAAAATAGTTACTGTGCATTACAGTTAGGCTTTGGTGATGTTAAAGAAAATAAATTGAATAAGTCCCTGGTCGGTTGTTTTAAGAAGAAGAATGTACCGTATAAGCGCATGTTGAGAGAATTTAAGTATCAAAATATCAAAGAGTTTAAAATAGGTGATGTGATAGGCGTGGATATATTCAAGGTGGGAGAAACTGCAAGAGTTCAAGGATATAGCAAAGGAAAGGGATTCTCTGGTACTATGAAAAGACACGGTTTTCATGGTGGACCAGCTTCTCATGGTGGAATGATGGATAGAAAACCAGGTTCTATAGGTATGTGTGAATATCCAGGAAGAGTGATTAAGGGGAAGAAGATGGCAGGTCACTATGGGAATAAGAAGGTTACAATAAAGACTTCAAGGGTTGTTTTTGTAGACAAGGAAAATAGTATTATAGGTCTTAAAGGTGGTGTGTTAGGTGGAAGCGGCAGTTGGGTTAAGATATTGAAAGGGAAACAACAATGAAAATAGATGTGTTGAACAAACAGGGAAATAAAAAAGGAGAGGTAGATATAAATATTAATGTGGGCAATGTTTCTTCTCTATGTGTGAGCAGGATAGTAAAAGCGTATTTGGCGAACAAGAGAAGAGGAACGGCTTCTTCTAAAACCAGGGGTGATGTATCCGGTGGAGGAAAAAAACCTTGGAGACAAAAAGGAACAGGAAGAGCGCGGGCGGGTTCTATTCGTTCACCTCTATGGGTAGGTGGTGGTGTATGTTTTGGTCCGAAGCCTCGTACCTATAAACAAAAGGTGAACAAGAAAGAGAGAAAAAAGGTATACTTGTGGGCTTTATCACAAAAGATTACAGATGGTGATTTAATTGTGGTGGAGGAGTTTGATTTTTCTTCACCGAAGACAAAGGAAGCCTGTCTGACTTTAAAGAATTTAGGTGTAGAAAAAGGTTTGGTTGTTGTAAGTAATGATATGGTTAATTCTATACTTTCTATGAGAAATATAGAAAAGATAGAATTAAAGGAAGCGCACAGTGTTAATGTTTATGATATTTTAAGGTATGAAAAGATTGTTGTTCCTCAAAAGCTGTTACCAGAGATGTTGAAGGGAGTTTAGATGGATGTATGGAATATTATAAAAGGGAGAAGAGTTACAGAAAAATCCACAAGAGACAGGGAAGAAGGAAAGTACGTGTTCATAGTGCATAAGAAAGCTACAAAGGTAGATGTGAGAAAGGTTGTAGAAAAGATATTTAAAGTGCAGGTAAAAAAAGTTAATATAATGAATATAAAAGGTAAAAAAAGATTGTTTCATAATATTCGGGGTAGGCGACCTAATACAAGAAAGGTTATTGTGTCACTGAAGCAAGGACAACAGATTAAGGATTTGTGAGGATATAATGGGTGTTAAAGTTTACAAGCCTACTACTCCTGGCAGGCGCGGAATGAGCGTAAGTGATTTTGGTGAACTGACAAAGGTAAAACCGGAAAAGTCCATTCTTGTTTCCATTAAGAAGCATTCCGGGAGAAATAATCTGGGTAGAATTACCGTACGACATAGAGGCGGAGGACATAAAAGATTGTATAGGATAATAGATTTTAAGCGAGATAATTATAATATTGAGGGAAAGGTAAAATCTATTGAATATGATCCTAATAGAAGTGCATACATTGCGCTTGTCTCATATGCAACTGGCGAGAAGCGGTATATCATTGCCCCTTTAGGTTTGAAGGTAGGCGATGTTGTAGAATCAGGAGAAAATGTGGAGATTAAGGTGGGCAATGCACTTCCACTGAGAAAAATTCCAGCAGGAACTGTGGTGCACAATATTGGACTTTATCCAGGCGGTGGTGCGAAATTGGCGCGGAGTGCAGGAAGTTATGCTCAAGTTATGGCCAAGGAGAAAAAATATGTTTTTCTCAAATTACCTTCCGGTGAAATGAGAATGGTACACGAAAATGCTTATGCGACGATAGGGCAGGTAGGGAATGCAGATCAGAGCAACATAGTTTATGGAAAGGCAGGAAGATTGCGTCATTTAGGAAGGAGACCTAAGGTTCGTGGTGTGGCAATGAATCCTGTTGATCATCCTCACGGAGGGGGGGAAGGAAAAAGCGGTACGGGAGGGACGCCTGTTACTCCTTGGGGTGTACCCACGAAAGGATATCGTACGAGAAAGAACAAACGCACCGATAGGTTTATTATAAGGAGGAGAAATAATGGGTAGATCGTCTAAAAAAGGTCCTTATATAGATCAGAAATTGTATAAAAAAGTGCTTAAGATAAGAGACGGTAAAAAGAAAGGGATAATAAAAACATGGTCTAGAAGAAGTGAGATTTTGCCTGAATTTGTGGGATTTACATTTGCTGTACATAATGGGAGAAAATTTATACCTGTATATGTTACAGAAAATATGGTTGGCCATAGATTGGGAGAGTTTGCTCCTACACGAGTGTTTAAAGGACATAAAGGTACAGTTGGCAAGCGCGTAGGTGAGGCATAATTATGGAAGTAAGGGCTTATTTAAAAGGAGCAAGAATATCGCCGCGAAAAGTTAGAGAAGTGATTTCGTTTATAAAAGGCCAGAGTGTGGAGAGAGCCTTAATTATGTTGAAGTTCTGTCCTCGCAAAGCCTCTTTCATTTTAAGGAAACTCTTACAGAGTGCATTGTCCAACGCTGAGAATGTAGGAATAGATGTTGACAAACTTTATATTTCCAAGGTTGTTGCGGATGACGGTTTAAAGATGAAGAGGTTTAGACCGAGAGCAAGAGGGAGAGCAGGAAAGATTGTGAAGAGAGCAAGTAATTTAGAGATCAAGCTGAGCGAGAGATAGGAGGATATTTTGGGACAAAAGGTAAACCCAATAGGTTTGAGGATAGGAATCAATAAGAATTGGACCTCCCGTTGGTTTGTAGCGAAAGGGTTGAAGGAAAATTTGCTTGAGGATTATAATATCAGGAAAGCAGTAAAGAGAAGATCGTACTACGCTGGACTATCTAAAATGGAGATAGAACGTAAAGGAAACAAAATGACATTAAGCCTATATGCTGCTCGGCCGGGCATTATGATTGGGAAGAAGGGTAGTGAGATAGAAAAGCTTAAAAAATTGGTCAGCAGTTTAACATCATGTAATGTTACTATAAATGTAAGGGAAGTAGATAAACCGGAGGCTGATGCTCAACTTGTTGCGGAAAATGTTGCTTTACAGATAGAAAAGAGAATGCCGTATAGAAGAGTATTAAAGAAGGTGATGCGTTTAGCGGCGAAGGCTGGTGCGCGTGGAATAAAGATTAAATGTTCAGGAAAATTAGGTGGTGCAGAGATGGCTCGCTGTGAGTGGCGACAGGAAGGGAGAGTTTCATTGCAGACATTTAAAGCAAACATTGATTATGGTTTTGCCGAGGCCCTCACTACAGCAGGAGTTATTGGTGTTAAAGCATGGATATTCAAAGAGGACTGAGAGTAGGAGAGAAAGATGTTAATGCCTCGTAGAACAAAGTATAGAAAATACCAGCGTAAAAGGGGGAGTTTGACAGGTGTTTCTAATCGTGGATGTAATGTGACATTTGGTGAATTTGGATTGAAGGCAATGGGCAGAGGGGAGATAACAAATAGACAGATAGAGTCTGCTCGTGTTGCTATAACAAGATATTTAAAAAGGGAGGGAAAAGTATGGATTCGTATTTTCCCCTATTTTCCTCTTACGAAAAAACCTGCCGAGACAAGGATGGGAAAAGGCAAAGGTTCTCCTGAGGTATGGGTTGCTCCAGTGAAACCTGGCCGTATATTGTATGAGGTAGGGAATGTATCGGAAGAAAAAGCCATAAGAGCATTAAAGTTAGCTTCTTATAAACTTGGCATACCTACAAGAATTGTTAAGGAACAGAGTATATGAAGAGTAGAGAAATTAGAGAAATGGATACTGAAGGATTAAATAAGAAATTGCAGGATTTAAAACAAGAGCTTTTTAATTTACGCTTGCGAAAGAATGTAGAACAGTTGGAAAACCCCAAGAGGTTTCGTAATATAAGGAGAGGAATTGCACGAATACTTACCGTTTTAAGAGAGAAAGGGAGTAATTAATGGCGAAGAAGGTGCTTAAGGGTGTGGTGATAAGCGATAAGATGGATAAAACAAGGGTGGTTTTAATAGAAAGGCTGATGAAACTAAGTAAGATTGGAAAGTATGTAAAAAGAAAGAAAAAATATAAAGTTCATGATGAATATAACAAGTCTGGCGAAGGTGATGTAATAAGTATTGAGGAATGTCGGCCCTTATCTAAGGACAAGAGATTTAGAATAGTGCAAATTGCTAAGAAGGGACACAAGGAGCTTAAAAATGATTCAAATGCAGACAAAATTAAAGGTGGTAGATAACTCTGGCGCTAAAGAAATTATGTGTATAAAGGTGCTTGGTGGAACGAGGCGGAGGTATGCTCGTGCAGGAGATATTATTGTGGCTGCAGTGAAGAAAGCAATTCCTGAGGGTAAAGTAAAAAAAGGAAATGTGGTTAAAGCGGTAGTGGTAAGAACCAAAAAAGAATTTAGAAGAGTGGATGGGAGTTATATAAAGTTTGATGATAATGCAGCGGTGATCATAGATGATCAAGGTGAGCCCATAGGCAGCCGTATTTTTGGGCCGGTAGTTAGGGAATTAAGAGCAAGGAATTTTATGAAGATTATATCGCTTGCTCCAGAGGTGCTTTAGGATGAAAACTAAATTAAGAAAAACTGATGAGGTGGAAATAATTAGGGGCAAGGATAAAGGGAAAAGGGGAAAGATTCTCAGTTTTGTTTCTAAGAAGAGTACAGTGATTGTAGAGGGCATTAAAATTGTCAAGAAACACACTAAACCTTCGGCTACCTCTAAAGGCGGCATTATAGAAAAAGAAGCGCCTATAGACATTTCTAATGTTATGCTTGTTTGTTCTCATTGTTCGAAGAGAATACGCATTGGTTACAAGTTTTTGGAGGATGGCAAGAAGGTAAGGTATTGCAGAAAATGTGGGGAGACAATCTAATGGCAGAGAGATACATGCCGCGGCTTTTTAGTGTTTATACTGAAAAGATAGTTCCTGTGATGACGAGAGAGTTTTCTTATAAAAATGTGATGCAGTCGCCTCGCTTAGTAAAGATTGTAGTTAATGTAGGCATGGGAGAAGGCGTGCAAGATATAAAACTCTTAGATAGTGCTTTGGATGAGTTAGCGGCTATTACAGGTCAGAGAGGTGTGATTACTCGCGCCAGAAAATCTATAGCTGCTTTTAAGCTGAGGAAAGGTATGCCCATTGGCTGCAGGGTGACATTGAGAAGAGAGAGAATGTATGACTTTCTTGATAGGTTGATCAATTTTACCTTGCCAAGAGTGAGAGATTTTAGGGGAGTTTCGACAAAGAGCTTTGATGGCAGAGGGAATTATTCTTTGGGTTTGACAGAGCAGTTAGTTTTTCCAGAAATAGATTATGACAAGGTACAGAAGGTGCATGGCATGGGTATCAGTATTGTGACGACGGCAAAGACAGATGAGGAATGCCGCGTTTTATTAGAGTCTTTTAGTATGCCATTTAAAAAGGAATAAGGAGAGGTGATATGGCGCGGAAAGCATCTATAGAGAAGATGAAGAAGGCACAGAAGTTTAAGGTAAGATATCGAAATAAATGTGGTATATGCGGAAGGGCTAGAGGGTATCTGAGAAAGTTTGGTATATGTAGAATATGTTTTAGAAATCTTGCTTCAAAAGGGGAGATACCAGGAGTAAGGAAAGCGAGCTGGTAATTTAAAGAGGATAAATATGGATAGAATTAGTGATGGTTTGGCACGGATAAAGAATGCATTGGCGCGACAAATGGAAAGTGTGGATCTTTTATCGAATAGAGTTGTATTGAGTGTCTGTGAGGTATTAAAAAAAGAGGGATTTATAAGCGATTTTAAGGTGTTGGAAGATAAGAGAAACATGGCAAGAATCTATTTGAAGTATATAGGCAAGGATAAACCGACAATCAGTTTACTTAGGAGAATAAGCAAATCATCGAGAAGAGTATATGTTCGATATAGTGAAATTCCCTATGTTATGAATGGTCTTGGTGTATCAATATTAAGTACAAGTAAGGGTATTATTTCAAATAAAACAGCTAAGAAACTGCAGGTAGGCGGAGAGTTGATTTGTGAGGTGTTTTAGTATGTCTCTTATTGGTAGAAAGCCTATCCCAATACCTGATAAGGTAGAAGTGGATATTAAAGGAGAAAATGTGTCGGTAAAAGGGGAAAAAGGTTCTCTTCGGTGGGATTATCCGGCGCAGTATGTAAAAATAAGAAAAGAAGAGAACTCGTTATATGTAGAAAAGCTGAGCGAAGATAAAAAAGCAAAAGCTCTTCATGGTTTAACAAGAAGTATTATCGCTAATATGGTAGAAGGCGTGCATAACGGGTACGAGAAGGTGCTGACTATTGTAGGTATAGGGTACAAAGCAGAAGTAAGAGGGAATGATCTTGTTTTACATTTAGGTTTTTCTCATGAGATTGTGTATCATATTCCTCAAGGTGTTGCTATAAAGGTTAATAAGCAGGGTAATATAATCTATGTAGATGGCATAGACAAGCAAGTTGTGGGCCAAGTTGCCAGCGAGATTCGTGGACTTAAACCACCCGAGCCTTATAAAGGCAAAGGAATAAGATATAAGGATGAAGTAGTGAGGAAAAAAGCAGGCAAGGCAGGAGGTAAGCAAGCGTATGCTGAAAGTTAATGATAGAAATAAAATGCGCAACAAGAGAAAATTGAGAATAAAAGAGAAGGTGAAAGGGACGGTAGAAAGACCGAGGTTGTGTGTATATAAAAGCTTGAAGTATATCTATGCTCAGCTTATTGATGATAGCGATGGTCGTACACTTGTTTGTGCATCTACTATAGATAAAGACTGTAAAGTTAAGGCAAATAATGTAGGAGCTGCTAAAGGTGTGGGAATGATGATTGCTAAAAGAGCTTTAGAAAATGGTATTGATACCGTTGTTTTTGATAGAAATGGTTATATTTACCGGGGACGGATTAAGGCTTTGGCTGATGCGGCGAGAAAGGAAGGCTTAAACTTTTAGGAGCAAAAGATGTGGGAAGAGAAAGAATTTGAGGAATATTTAATAAAGGTAGGACGGGTAATAAAAGTAGTTAAGGGAGGAAGGAGATTTAGGTTTAACGCTTTAGTTGCGGTAGGAAACAAAAAAGGGAAAGTGGGTATAGGCATGGGTAAGGCGAAAGAAGTTCCTGAAGCTATAAGAAAAGCAGTAGAAAGGGCAAAGAGAGATATGATAACTGTTCCCTTAACGGAAAAGGCCACTATTCCTTATCAAGTTATAGTTAGAAATGGTTCAGGCAAGGTTTTATTGAAACCCGCCCCTGAAGGACATGGGATTATTGCTGGCAAGGCAGTAAGAGCAGTGGTGGAAGCTTGCGGGATTAAAGATGTTATCACCAAATCTTTGGGTTCGAATAATCCACATAATTTAGCGCATGCTACGATAGAAGCATTGAGAGTTCTGCGTTCTCCTGAGGAAATATTCAGGAATCGTTATGGGGAAAAGCATGAGTAAACTTAAAATAACGCTTAAAAAAGGTTTTATTGGGCAGAGAGAAAAAACAAGAGAGACAGTTTTGTCTTTGGGTTTGAAAAAGCCCCATCATTTTGTGGTTAAAGAAGATACACCAGCCATAAGAGGTATGATTAAGAAGGTGGATTTTATGCTTTCTGTGGAGGAAATGGATGAAATTAAGTGAGTTGGTGAAAACTGTTAAAAACAGCAAAAGATTAGGAAAGGGCAGAGCGAGCGGATGGGGTAAAACATCGGGTAGAGGAACGAAGGGACAAAAAGCGAGGAGTGGAGGAGCAAAAGGTCCGTATTTTGAAGGAGGGCAGACACCTTTAGTAAGAAGAGTGCCCAAAAGAGGGTTTAGAAATATATTTAGAAAAGAAGTTGTTGTTGTAAATGTGGGGATATTGGATAAGAATTTTTCTGAAGGGGAAGAGGTTTGTATACAGAGTTTAAGAGAAAAGAAGATTATCAGGCGAAAATTGCCTGTGAAAATATTAGGAAAAGGTGAGGTAACGAAGTGCCTTACAGTGAGAGTAGATAAGTTTTCTAAGACAGCAAGGGAAAAAATAGCGAAAGCAGGGGGAATAGCAGAGGAAATAGGATGAATCCGTCATCTTATGAGAATATCTTCAATGTTCCCGAACTGACCAGCCGTTTATTTTTCACTTTGATTATGCTCGCGGTGTTCAGACTCGGTGCTCATATTCCCACTCCAGGGGTGGATGCGCATGTGCTGGCGCAGATCTTTGCACAAGCCAGCGGCACAGTTCTTGGTTTATTCAATATGTTTTCCGGAGATGCGCTGAGTAAGTTCAGTATATTTTCGCTGGGTATAATGCCTTACATTAGTGCAGCAATCATATTGGAGCTTTTAACTGCTGTAAATCCTGAACTTGCCAGATTAAAAAAAAGCGGAGAAGAAGGAAGGAGAAAGATATCTACTTATACCAGATATGGCACGGTGATCATATCCTTTGTTCAGGCTACGGGCATAAGTATTGGATTACAGGCAATGCACGGCCCTGGTGGTGCACCAGTTGTTATCCACAGTGGTATTTCTTTTGTCGTTTTTGCATCTATTATACTTACTGCAGGCACCATGATTCTCATGTGGATAGGAGAACAGATTACGGAGAGAGGGATTGGCAATGGTATTTCGTTGATTATATTTGCAGGTATTGTAGCGCGTATGCCAGCGGCATTTGGTAACACATTTAGGTTGGTGAGTGCTGGTGAAATGTCGGCGTTAGTTGTTTTAATTATACTAATATTAGTACTGGCTGTTATTGCCTTTGTGATCTATGTGGAACTTGCTCAGAGAAGGGTACCCATCCAGTATCCGCGTAGGATGGTAGGCAGGAAAATGTATGGTGGGCAATCCAGCTATCTGCCTATAAAGATTAATGTCTCTGGAGTTATTCCACCCATATTTGCCTCTTCTATTATCCTTTTTCCTGCAACTTTGACTACATTTTTGCCTCTCCCTGCTGTTCAGAAAATAGTTGATTTTTTCTCGCCGGGGAGCCTTATTTATAGTTTTGTTTATATAGGACTTCTTTTCTTTTTTGCATATTTTTATACGGCGATTGTATTTAATCCAAAGGATGTAGCGGATAACTTGAAGAAAAATGGGGGCTTTGCCCCAGGGATAAGACCAGGTAAAGCTACGGCAGACTATTTGGATTGGATACTTACCCGCCTTACTTTTGCGGGAGGTATTTATCTTTCCCTTATATGTATATTGCCGTGGCTTTTGATGAAGAGGTTTAATGTACCGTTCTATTTTGGTGGTACGGCTTTACTCATTGTGGTCCAAGTAGGGTTGGATACTATTATGCAAATAGAATCTCACTTGTTTATGCGTAGTTATTCTGGTTTTTTAAAGAAAAAGAAGGTATGATATGGTTGTTGTACTTTTAGGGTCGCCCGGTGTGGGTAAAGGGACACAAGGGATATTGATATCAGAGTATTTACATGTTTCCTTGATTTCTACGGGTGATCTGTTGAGAAACGAAGTAAGAGAACAAACAGATTTGGGGAAAACAGCGAAGGCTTTCATGGATAAGGGAGAGCTTGTTTCTGATGGTTTAATTATTGAGATGATAAAGAAAAAGATCAAAAGAGAGGATTGTGCAGGAGGGTTTATCTTAGATGGTTTTCCACGCACTTTGTCTCAAGCAGAGAGTCTTGAAAATATGTTTTCACAGGATAATTTACAATTAGATGCGGTGTTTCTGTTTGATGTGTCGGAAGAGGAAATTGTTAAAAGACTTACGGGAAGAAGAGTATGTGAAAAATGTGGAACAGTCTATCATGTGAGTTACAACCCGCCTCTCAGAGAAGGTATTTGCGATAAATGTGGAGGGAGTCTCATTAGAAGAGATGATGATAATGAGGAGACAGTAAGAAGGAGAATTGAGGTTTATCAAAACAGCACTGCTCCGCTGATAAACTTTTATAAAAAGCAGGATAAATTGCATACTATAGATGGAACGGGGAAGGTAGAACGGATATTTAAAAAAGTGGAAGATATTTTGGAAGGGTTAAATGGTCATAATTAAGACAGAAGAAGAGACAAAAAAAATGGCCATAGTAAATAGAATGGTAGCGGAGGTATTGTGTATATTGAAGGAAGAGGCAAAGGAAGGTGTTACTACAGAGTATTTGAATGCGAGAGCGGAAAAAGAAGCAAAAGAGAGGAATGCTCGTCCTGCATTTAAAGGGTATAATGGTTTTCCTAAAGCGCTCTGTACTTCTATAAACGAGGAGATTGTGCATGGCATACCATCGAGAAAAAGTAGTTTGCATAAAGGGGATATTGTTGGTTTGGATTTTGGTTTAATTTTTGACGATTTTTATGGAGATGCGGCGATTACCGTTGCGATAGGTAAAATTTCGGATGAGAATAAAAAGCTATTGAAGGTTACAGAAGATGCTCTATATGCGGGAATAGAACAGGCGAAGCCGGGCAACTTTTTACTTGATATATCGAGGTCAATAGAGGAAACTGTTCATAGAGGGGGTTTTTCTGTGGTGAGAGATTTTACGGGGCATGGTATAGGCAGAAATTTGCATGAGGACCCGGAGGTGCTAAATTATGTACCTTCATTTTCTTCTTCTCTTAAGTTGCCTCTTGTGGTAGGAATGACAATGGCGATAGAGCCAATGGTGAATGTGGGAACATATAAGGTTAAGATAAAGAAGGATGGTTGGACAGCGGTTACTGCGGATGGTAAGCCATCTGCACATTTTGAGCATACAATTGCCATTACAGAGAATGGACCTATGATTTTAAGTACCTGTTGATTGCATGGAGGATAATTAAGTGACTAAAGAAAAAGCCATAGAGGTTGAAGGAGAGGTTATAGAATCGTTGCCCAATGCGATGTTTCGTGTGAAATTAAAGCAGGGTCATGTTATTTTGGCTCATGTACGCGGTAAGATGAGAATGCATTTTATAAAGATTTTGCCTGGGGATAGAGTAAGGGTAGAAATTTCCCCTTATAGCATTGATCGAGGGAGAATTGTATATAGATTTAAGTAGGAGGAATTAGTTGATGAAAGTAAGATCGTCGGTGAAGCCTATATGTAGTAAGTGTAAGGTGATAAAGAGAAAAGGCGTGGTAAGGGTTATTTGTAAGAATCCCAAACATAAGCAAAGACAGGGTTAGGAGGCAAGAGTGGCACGTATTGTGGGGGTAGAGCTACCGAAACACAAGAGAATGGAAATAGCTCTTACATATATTTATGGTATTGGTAGATTCAGGGCGATGGAAATATTAAAAAAAGCAGGTATTAGCCTTGATAAACATACAGATGAGTTAAAAGATGATGAAATTACGAAATTAGGAAAAGCAATAAGAGAGTATAGGGTAGAAGGAGATTTGCGAAGGGATACATCTACAGACATCAAACGCTTAATGGATATAGGTTGTTATAGGGGGTTAAGGCATAGGAGAGGTTTGCCGGTCAGAGGACAGAGGACCAAAACTAATGCCCGAATAAGAAAAGGAAGAAGGAAAACTATTGGTAAAGGATAATATATTATGGTAAATAAGAGAAAAAAGGTCAAGAAAAGAACAAGAAAAGTAGCAGTAGCAAGAGGGATAGCGCATATACAAACGACATTTAATAATGCGTTGATCAGTATTACGGACAAAATGGGCAATAGTCTTTTCTGGGCTAGCGCGGGGACATCTGGTTTTAAAGGGGCAAAAAAGGGAACACCGTTTGCTGCCCAGGTTACTGCCGAGTCTGTAGCCAAAAAGGCCTTAAGTGCCGGATTAAAGGAAGTAGATGTGATGATCAAAGGTCCTGGAGGAGGTAGAGAAACAGCAATAAGGGCTCTACAGGCGGCAGGATTAGAAGTAAAGTCCATCAAAGATGTGACACCTATACCTCATAATGGCTGTAGACCACCCAAGAAGAGGAGGGTGTAGAATATGAAGAAGCAAGATGAGTGTAAATTGTGCCGACGGTTGGGAGCAAAGCTGTATTTAAAAGGGGACAGGTGTCTGACTGGAAAATGTGCTTTTGAAAGGAGACCTTATCCTCCCGGCAAAGAAAGATTTCAGAGAAGGAAGATGAGTGATTATGCAACTCATCTTATGGAAAAGCAAAAAGCACGGGCGATTTATGCTGTGGGAGAGAGACAGTTTAGGAGATATTTCTTTAAGGCGAAGAGAGAAAAAGGCAGAACAGGAGAAAACCTTATTCGCATCCTAGAGAGTCGTTTGGATAATATGCTTTACAGAGTGGGATTTGCTACCTCCAGGGGACAGGCAAGGCAGCTGATTTCGCATCGTTTTGTAAAGGTGAATGGACGGAGGGTAAACATCCCTTCTTATCTTTTGAGAAAAGCTGATGTTGTTGCATTAATGGATGAGGCAAAAAAGAATGATTTCATAAAAGCAGGAATAGAAGAAGCTGTAAAAAGAGGTATTCCTTCGTGGTTTCAGGTTGATGCTGATAAGTTTACCTTTACTGTGTTGAATATACCTTCGACAGGAGAAGTTAATCCTCCGTTTAACGAGGATGCAGTAGTAGAGTTGTATTCTAAGTAATTAAGATGGGGGAGAAAATGGAGCGGACATTTAATTATTTGGTAGAGCCTTTGGCTGTTCAAGTAAAAAGTATTGAAGAGAATGCTAATGTAGAACAGTTTATCATTCAACCTCTTCCTAAAGGATATGCTGTAACTTTAGGGAATGCTATCAGGAGAGTTCTTCTTTCTTCTATCCCTGGTATTGTGATTGTAGGGGCAAAGATAGAAGGAGTAATGCATGAATTTAGCGTTTTGCATGGCGTAAAGGAAGATGTATTAGCTATTATATTGAATTTAAAGCAAGTGCGTTTTAAAGCATTGACAGATGGTTTTACAGAGGGTGAGGCTTTTATTGAAAAAAAAGGAGGCGGAGAATTGAAGGCTGGGGATATTGCTGTTTCATCCGATATAGAGATAGTAAATAAGACTCATCATATTGCTTTTTTAATGGAAGACAGTGAAATTAAAATGAAACTCCTTTTAGAAAAGGGTGTAGGATATAAACCAGCCAAGGAAAATGTTAGAGAAGAAGTGGGATTAATTCCTATAGATGCTATGTTTTCGCCTGTAAAACGTGTTACTTATCATGCCGAGAAAAGTACACATCGTGGTTTTTATGATTATGATAAACTTACTTTAGAGGTAGAAACAGATGGGACGTTAGCTCCAGAAAATGCGGTAAGCAAGGCGGCATATGTTTTAGAAGATTATCTTAGTTTTTTTACGCAATTCGTTTCCACAACAGAAAAAAAAGTTGAAGAGGAAATAGAAGAAGAAACAGAGATTAATGAAAATTTATTAAAGACAGTAGGGGAATTGGAGTTGAGCGCCCGTGCAGCAAATTGTTTAAAGGCTCAGAACATAGAGTACATTTTGAAATTGGTGCAAAAAACAGAGAGTGAGCTTTTGGACACGCGTAATTTTGGCAAGCAATCGTTAAAGGAAATAAAAGATGCTCTGAATCAATTAGGATTGAGTTTAGACATGAAGATAGATGAGAAGACACTTTCAAAGATAGAACAATTAGAAGCAGAGAGGAGAGAAAAGGATGCGTCATAAACATGGTTATAGAAAGCTGGGGGTAAACACAGGACATAGGAAAGCTTTACTGAGAAGTTTAGCCCGAGCTATAATATTGAACGAGCGTATTACAACCACAGATGCTAGAGCTAAAGAAATGGTGCGTTTTGTTAGTGGTTTGGTTACATTGGCTAAAAAAGAAACTCTGTCTGCGCGAAGGCAGGCTTTAAGCATTCTACCACATAAGAAAATAGTGGATAAACTCTTTTCCGAGATTGGTCCTCGGTTTGCAGATGTAAATGGTGGATATTTGCGCTGTTTTAAGTTAGGTTATCGTAAGGGCGATGGAGCTCCTGTGTCCATAGTGGAATTTTCTAAGAAAAAATCTTAGATGTGGAAGAGTGCCTATGTTGCCTTTTATTTAATAGTTTTCTTTTTTATTTTAGATGTAATATCTAAAATATTGGTAGCTCATTTTTTGGGAGTGGGCAGTTGCATATCTGTTTTTGGCTTTCTGAACATAGTGTATGTAAAAAATAGTGGAATAGCATTTGGTCTGTTTGGCACCTCTCCCATCTTTTTTAAGAGAATTTTACTTTCTTCTGTGAATATTATCGTTTTTATTATCGTGATAGTTATGTTACTTAAAGAAAGAAAGATTTCATCTATAACTGTTGTGGGGTTGAGTTTATTGGGGGCTGGAGCATTGGGAAATTTAAGAGACAGGCTATTTTTTGGATATGTGACGGATTTTATTGATTTCCATATTGGCATGCATCATTATCCGGCTTTTAATATTGCTGACGCTTGCATTACTGTAGGTGTACTTATCTTGATTGTTCATCGGATGTTAAAGAAGACTATTTGAATTCCTTTTGGACAGATAAACAAAATTGTTTTATATTTTCTTCTTGTCCTGTGCAGATAAGCGTGGAATTCCCTTTTATTTTTGTTTGGGCAGAGGGATTAAAATGAGTTTTCCCTTTTTCCACTATTCCTATAATCATAATGTTAAATTTCTCTCTTATTTGTGAATCTTTTATTTTTACACCATCATAAGCTGAGTTTTGTTCTATGTCGATTTCTGCTATCTTAAATTCTTCGGCTGTAGACCTTAAAGCTAAGGTGAATTCTGCTGCTTTGGGGGAGGTGATTATATAGGCGATGCGGGAACCGCTTATCTCATAAGGAGAGATTATCTTATTTGCCCCTGCTTTAATCAGTCTTTTTTTGCTTTCTTCTTCAGATACGCGGCTGATAATATTTAAGTTTGGGTTTAACTCTCTTGCAGTCATTGTGATGTAGAGATTTTCTGCATCGGAAGGGGTGAGGATAATTATACTGGAAGCTTGCTCTATATTGGCGTTTTTTAATGTTTCTTCTTCTGTTGCATCGCCACAAATTGTTTTATATCCTTTATTTTCTACTTTCTCTTTATCCTTTTCTATTATAACAAAAGATACGTCTCTTTTATGCAATTCCTCTGCTACATTTTTTCCCAGTCTCCCGAAGCCACAGATTATATGATGATTCTTTAGTTTTTTGATTTCTTTCTTCATTTTTTCCTCCTGCAGGCTTTTAAATTTAAGTATATATTCCATATACAATGATGTTATAAAGCTGGTAATGATGGAGAGTATTAAAACTCCAATTATAACGAGTATAATAGTGACAACTTTGCCGGTTTGGGTAGAGGGGGTAATATCTCCATAACCAAGCATAGGTATGGTTTGTATAACCCAATATAGAGAATCAAATATGGTTTTAAATTGGGCATTGGGTTTATATTCAGTAAGGTATATGACTATGGAGAATGAAAAGATCACAAAGAAAATTACTATGAATAAAGCCATAGCTTCAGTTGTTCTTTTCTTTATGACAGGTTTCATTCCTGGAAACAAAGGGCTATGGTGTGTTATTTTAATTAATCTGCTTATAATAATTAAGAAAGAATAAGGTTTAGGTAAAATGTAGTAAGGAATGAATGATAAAATGTCTGTTATTGTTCTAAATTTAAAGGTGGGAGACAACCATAGTCTTAAGAGAAACTCTATACAAAGAATAATACATATATATTTCAATCGTTTTATAATGAATCTTTAAGCCTGTTGTAGCTATTCCTCCCTCATAGGCTATTATAGAGAAGAGAGAAATAATGATTATTATTATTATGGTAATGTTGAAAAATCTGTTTTGTGAAATATTTTGAAGAAGATTCTTAATTTTTTTCATTAGAGATATTCTTTGCGTAATTTTCTACTTCTTTGACAAATTTTTCTATTAGTTGTGATTCTGGCACTTTTTCTTTTATTTTTCCCTTAACGACGATTAATCCGAATTTTTTTCCGCCACAGATTGCTAAATCTGCTTCTTTTGATTCGCCTATTGCATTGACCATACAGCCCAGAACAGCTATTTTAATGGCTTTTTTAATATGAGATAATCTCTTTTTTAGCGTAGCTACAAGAGGTATGAGATCTATCTGTATGCGCCCGCAAGTAGGGCAGGAGACAATATCTATACCGTGTTTTTTTCTTAAGTGAAGAGAGGACAAGATTTCATAGGCTGCATCTACTTCTTTTACAGGATGTTCTGAGAGGGATACCCTGATTGTATCTCCAATGCCTTCTCTTAAAAGAGCACCTAAGGCAACACCGGATTTTGTTATCCCTTCTTGTAGAGGACCTGCTTCCGTAAGCCCAATGTGTATGGGGTAATCTATAAGTTTTGATATCTTTTCATTGGTAATAATGGTTGTTTTTACATCGGATGATTTTATGGATAACTTCATTAATGTGAACCCTTCGTCTTCAAATTTCCCCACCCAGTTATATGCGCTTTCTGCCATTGCATCAGCACTTGGCCATCCATATTTATTTAATAGATTCTTTTCCAGAGAACCTGAGTTCACGCCTATTCTAATAGGAATATTTTTGTCCTTTGCTACTCTTATTATTTCGCTTACTTTTCCCCAGGAGCCGATGTTTCCGGGATTTATCCTTATTCCATCTATCCCTGCTTCAAGAGATGCGATTGCTAAATGATATTGGAAATGAATGTCGGCAATTATAGGTATAGGACTTTTCTTTTTTATTTCTTTTATGGCAGCTACCGCTTCATCATCCATTATTGCACACCTTACGATCTCACAACCTGCCTCACACAATTCGTTTATTTGACCGAGAGTTTGTTTGATATTTCTGGTGTCCGTTTTAGTCATGGACTGGACAGAAATGGGTGCATCTCCTCCTATGTATACATTTCCTATCTTTATCTTCTTTGTCTTTCTTCTCTTTATCCATTCCATTTTATTTTATAAAGAGTCGGGATAGATCATTGTAAAAAGCAAACGCCATAAGTAAAATTAGAATAGCTAAGCCGATATTTTGTGCAATTACCTGCACATTCAAGGGAACCGGCTTTCTTCTTATAGCTTCTATAGTGAGGAATGTTAGATGCCCACCGTCAAGAATAGGGATAGGCAGAAGATTCAAAATGCCTAAATTGATACTGATTATAGCCGCTAAAGCCAAGAATGTAGAGAAACCGGCTGATGCAGCTTTAGATGCAATCTCAATGATTAATATAGGCCCTCCCACCGAGGAAGCAGGAATGGCTCTTTCAATGAGTCTTACAATACCCAATATGGTTATCTTTGCAATATAGACTGTTCTACAAGCACCCTTTTCTATACTTTTAAAAACATTCAGTCTTTGTATAATCGTTTCTCCTGAGGGCGCAATGCCAATAATACCTACCTTTTTCTTGTAACCCAAAAAGTCTTTTACTTCGGTAAGTTTTGGTGTAATGGGTGTTTCTATTATTTTTCCATTTCTTTTGATATTTAGAGTGATACTTTTTCCTGCATTTTTTTTGATGATGGCGGAGAGCTCTTCCCATGTTTTTATACTCTTTTTATCTATAGCAACAATCTCATCTCCCTTTTGTATTTTGGCATAATAAGCAGGAGCATCTTTTTTTACTTCTCCTATTGTCGATTTAAGTGTGGGAACACCAACGGCATATACAATAGCAAAAAACAATACAGCAGATAGTATGTTGAACATTGGACCGGCGAGAATGATGAGAAAACGCTTGTATAATTTTTGGTTGTAGAATGCTCGTTCATCTGAATCTTTTTTCTCTCCTTCTTCTGGATTTTCTCCTTTTAATTTTACATATCCTCCCAACGGGATAGCAGAAATTACGTATTCTGTTTCCTTTCCCTTTTTCCTTAATATAACAGGACCGAATCCGATGGAAAATCTTTCTACAAATACGTGAAACAGTTTTGCTATAGAGAAATGTCCAGTTTCATGAATTAAAATAATAATAATAAGAGCAATTAATCCGTAAATAATACCCATTATATGTTTCCTTTATATTTTTTTATATTTTTTATTATCTCATCGGTAAAACTCTTTACATCATAAATAGAATTCATCATTTTTCCTCCAAAAATATGGATTGATTTTTCCAGTATGTCAAATATCTTATCAAATGTGATTTTTCTGTTTAAGAATAATTCTACTGCTGCTTCATCGGCAGCGTTTAAAACGATTGCATAATTTTTGTCTTCATTTTGTAAGGCGTATTTAGCCAAATTGAGAGTGTTAAATTTTTCTGTATCTGGTTTTTCAAATGTCAGTGATTGCATCTTATCGAAAGATAAAGCATTGATTTCGTTGCTTCTCTGAGGGTAGAATAGGGAATAGCTTATAGGTATACGCATATCGGAGGCTGCCATCTGGGCTATTATGGAACTGTCTTTAAATTCCACCGCTGAATGTATTATGCTTTGAGGATGGATTATCACATCTATTTTTGAAGGTTTGATGTTGAATAACCACCGGGCTTCGATCATTTCAAAGCCTTTATTCATCAATGTTGCAGAATCAATAGTAACCTTTTTGCCCATGTTCCATGATGGGTGCCTTAGTGCATCCTCTTTGCGAATATGTGGGAAAAATTCCTTTGATGTATGTAAAAATGGACCGCCGGAGGCAGTAAGAATTAATCTATTTACATCTCTCTTTTTTCCTGCTTTTAAACATTGGAATAATGCGCTGTGTTCCGAATCTACAGGAATAATTTCTACATGATTTTCTTTTGCTTTTTTCATGATGTGTTTGCCCCAGGCGACTAAAGATTCTTTATTTGCCAGAGCCAGTCTTTTTTTATTTTGAATGGCTGAATATGTAGGAAGTAGCCCTGTAATGCCTGCCAGTGCATTGATCACGATGTGTGCTTCGGGATGAGAGGCAAGTTCGCACAAACCCTCTTCTCCATAAATGATTTTTATGTGTGAGGAGATTTCTTCTTGTAGCTTAATTTTGTTTTCTTTTGTTTTAACAACGACAATTTGGGGGCTGAGAAGATTAGCTTGCTCTTTTAGAAGTTCTATATTTTCGTAGCCAGAAATACCCAAGACTTTGAATTTATGCGGATAGCGCATTATTACTTGAATGCTATTTTTCCCTATCGAACCGGTCGAACCTAAAATAACGATTTTTTTCATTCTATTAGCATTTTCAGGTAGTATATAGCAGGTATGGCAAAAGATAAACTGTCCAGTCTGTCCAATATTCCCCCGTGACCTGGCAGAAGATTGCCGGAGTCCTTTTTTCCAAAGACTCTTTTTGGGACAGATTCAGCCAGATCGCCCAAAATACCCACTATGTTGGCTGTAAAACAAAATAAAAATCCATGTTTTAATTCTATACTAAACATACCAGACAAGAAAGCTACTGCAGTCCCCATAATCACCCCTGAAATTGCACCTTCTATAGTTTTGTGCGGGCTTATGCGAGGTGACAGGGGATGTTTTCCCCATTTCTTGCCGAAAAATAGAGCTGCAGTATCGCCAATCCATATGGAAAAAAGGATCAGAATTAAAACTTCTCTTCCTTTGTCTGTTATAGCTAATTTGTAAAAGTATGTGTATAAAGCTATGTAGAATACAGCTGAAAGATAAAATGCTTTTTTAAGAATACTTTCTTTTTGCACATTTTCGAAATTTAGCAGCAAGTGAATGACTATGATACCCAATACAACAGGTTGTATAAAAGAAGGAAAACGCATAATCGAGATACTGAAGAAAATGGAAAATAAAATATAGAAGGTTTTTACTATATTTATCTGTTTATCGTCCAATTTTAACCATTCTATCATTCCTAACACAGAAACAACAGTTACTACTAAAAATATGATTGTGAAACTACATTTGAGCACTATAAGTATGACAATAGGTACGAAGATGATGGCGGTAATCGTGCGTTTGAGCATCTATAGCCTTCCGAATCGCCTTTTGCGGCGCTGGAAGTCTATTATTGCTTGATAAAAATCTGCCGCAGAGAAATTTGGCCACATCTTAGAGGAGAAATGGAGTTCTGTATACGATAACTGCCACAGGAAAAAGTTGCTTATCCTTTTTTCTTTACCTGTTCTTATTAGAAGGTCAGGGTCGGGTAAAGGATCTGTGTATAGATATTTGGAAAATGTTTTCTCATCTATATCTTTTATATTCATTCCTTCATTTTTTATCTGCTTTGCAATATTCTGTGTGGCGTTTAATATATCCAATCTTCCTCCATAGTTTATGGCTAAGTTCAGAATCATTTCATCATATTTTTCCGTTTTTCTCTGAGCATCTCTTAAAGTGTTTATAAGCCTGTAGGGCAAATCTTCAGTTTTCCCTATTGTTTTGAATCTTATTTTATTTTTCATAAAATTTGGCAAGTATCGTTTTGTATTCTGGCAGATGAGATCTAATAGGAAATCTACCTCATCTTTAGGCCTTTGCCAATTTTCTGTAGAAAATGCAAAGATGGTGAGAATGCGGATTCCTATATTTTTTGCTACCTCTACTATCGTTTCTACTGTTTTTACACCTTTTATGTGTCCATAAACACGTGCTTTCTTGTGTGTCTTTGCCCACCTGCCGTTTCCATCCATTATAATAGCTATGTGCATTGGTAAAGTGTTTTTGTCTATTTGAGATAAGAGTTTTTCTTCATTCATGAGACGGAGAGTATTTCCTTCCCCTTCTTTTCCACAATATCTATAATTTCTTCCATGTATTGGTCAGTGAATTTTTGTATTTCGCCTATTGCTTTTTTGCAATCATCTTCCGAAATTTCTTTTTCCTTTTCCCTTTCTTTTAGTGTGTTGTTTACCTTTTTCCTTATGTTTCTTATGTTCATTTTGTATTTTTCTGCATCTTTCCTTGTCTTTTTTACGATCGCATTTTTATCTTCTTCTGTTAGATGAGGTATATTTAATCTTATTACTCTTCCATCATTTATAGGTGTAACGCCAATATTTGTTTTAAGAATGGCTTTTTCTATGTCTTTTATAATATTGGGATCCCACGGTTGAATAACGATGTGGGTAGCATCAGAAATGGAAATAAGAGCTACTTGCTTTAATGGGGAGTCTGCTTCATAACAAGAGACAGAAATGTCTTCAACCAAATTTGCTTGAGCTCTGCCTGTTCGTACTGTTTTTATATATCTCATAAGCGACTTAAGCGTTTTTTCCATCTCTTTTTTTGCTTTATCAACTATCTCTTTCATAAATGGTTTCCTATTTTAATAGTGTTCCTATTTTTTCACCCAATACAGCTCTTTTTAACACATCTTTTTTGTTCATATTAAAGACAATAATAGGCATAGAATTATCCATACATAGAGATGTAGCTGCAGCATCTATAAGCTTTAATCCCTTATCTATTACCTGCAAGTAACTGATTCTGTCGTACCTTACTGCATCTTTGTAAATTAGAGGATCCTTGTCGTATATACCATCTACTTTTGTTGCTTTAAATATCACTTCTGCTTCTATTTCTAATGCTCTCAAAGCTGCCGCTGTATCTGTAGTGAAATAAGGACTGCCTGTTCCGGCTACAAATATAACGACTCTTTTCTTTTCTAAGTGTCTCAAAGCCCTCCTTCTAATATAAGGTTCGGCTATTTCTCTCATTTCTATAGCAGACATAACCCTGGTTTGAAGGGAGAGTTTTTCCAGTGCATCCTGCAGAGCGAGCCCGTTGATTACTGTAGCCAACATGCCCATATAATCTGCCGATGCTCTATCCATGCCTTGTATTGAACCCTTTATTCCGCGGAAGATATTTCCTCCGCCGATAACGATAGCTATTTGCACTCCTAAAATCCAGGTATCATAAATGTTTTTGGCAATTTTGTTTAAGGTATTTAGATCTGTGCCAAAATCAAGATGACCCATCAATGCTTCTCCGCTTAGTTTAAGCAATATCTTCTTATACTTTGGTTGCACTAAAGCTCTCCTACTTTGAAATGAGCAAATCTCTGTACAGAAATATTTTCTCCCAATTTACTGATATGGTGAGCAATATGTTCTTTTATTGTTATTTTTTCATCCTTTATAAATGTTTGTTCTAAAAGGCATGTTTGTTTAAAGTATTTACTCATTTTTCCTTCAGCAATTTTTTCTACTATCTGAGGAGGTTTTTTTTCTTTTAGTAATTGTTCTTTAAAGAAGGATTTCTCTTTTTCTATTATGTCTTGAGGCACATCTTCTATTTTTACATACAGTGGTGACATAGCTGCAACTTGCATAGTAAGGTCTTTTAGAAGTGTATTAAATTCATCGGTGCCGGCCACAAAGTCTGTTTCGCAATTCAACTCCAACAATACACCTACCTTGCCTCCAAAATGTATGTAAGAACCTATTTTTCCTTCTTTTGCTATGCGTGATGTCTTTTTCTGTGCTTCAGCTAAGCCTTTTTCTCTTAATTTAAGAATTGCTTTTTCCATGTTTCCTTGTGTTTCCTGGAGCGCTTTTTTACAAGCCATCATCCCTGCTCCAGTTATATTTCTTAACTGCTTGACCGATTGCGCGGAAATCTCAGTCATTCAACTCCTCCCCTTTTGTTTCTTCTATTTTTTCCTCTATTTCTTTTTCCTTTTCTATCTTGGCTCGACCATTCATAATAGCCTCTGTGATTTTATCGGTAACTAATTTTATTGATCTTATGGCGTCGTCATTACCAGGAATGATGTAATTTATATGATTGGGATCACAGTTTGTATCCACTAAAGCTACAATGGGAATATTCAATATATTTGCTTCATGTACTGCAAGCGATTCTTTTTTTACATCAACAACAAACAGGGCTTCAGGTAATTGTTTCATATTTCTTATGCCTGCAAGATATTTTTCCAGCTTTGCTTTCTTTTTAAGGATTCTTTTAGCATCTTTTTTCGATAGTTTGTCTAGATCACTTCCTTTTTCTAACTCATCTAATTTGTTTAGATTGTCAACGCTCTTTTGGATTGTTTTGAAGTTTGTGAGCATTCCTCCTAACCACTTTTCGTTTACATACGGCATGTTGCATTTTTCAGCGCACTCTTTTATACTTTCCTTTCCTTGCTTTTTTGTGCACACAAAGAGAACATTTTTGCCTTGTGCCGCTATGTTTTCTGTGAACTCGCATGCTGCCTCAAAGTAGTTAATAGTTTTTTGCAAATCTATTATGTGAATTCCTTTACGGGCAGCAAAAATATACGGTTTCATCTGTGGATTCCATCGTTTTACCTGATGACCAAAGTGAACACCCGCTTCCAGCAGTGCTTTCATTGAAATATGTGTCATAAAAACCTCCAAAAAAACAAGAGGTTTTTACGGCGCAAATCTTTGATTTGTGTCATAAAGAACCTCCTTCAGGATTTTCCTCCGCGCAGGAACAAGCTTATTTCCGCCTCCTTCAGGGTAACCCGCGCGTGTATTTTTTCTTGTTTTATAGCATAACAGGAGAAATATTACAAGTAAACTATTCTAATTCCATAATTAGATCTCCTGCTTCTATACTTTCTTTTTCTTTTAAATATATCTTTTTGATTGTTCCTTCACATACGGTAACAATTTTTGTTTCCATCTTCATTGCCTCTGTAGTGGCTAATATATCGCCTTTTTCTACATGTTGACCTTCAATTACATTGATACTTATTATCTTTCCTGGCATGGTGGTACATATATGTTTTATATTTTCAAGGTCTCCTTTTATGTTTTGCTTTACCAAAACTTCTGTTTTTTTGTCTTTTACCTTTATGATACGTTGTGGTCCATTTAATTCGAAATATACAGGTCTTTCACCCTTTTCATCGCATGGCCCCACCGATATAAATCTTATGAATAGTTTTTTCCCAGGTTCTATAATTACACTTGTTTCTTCATTATGTTTTAATGGACAAAAGAAGTCTTTAGTGGAAAGTTTTGTTACATCTCCATATTCATCGTTAAAGTTCATATAATCCTCAAATACACTGGGATAAAGAGCACAAGAGATAAGCTCACGAAATTTGAAATCTCTTTTATATTTGTTTTTTAATTCTTTATTTGCACCTTCAAAATCAAATGGAGGCAAGAATTTTCCTGGTCGCTCATCTGTTGATGCCTCACCTTTTAATACCCTTCCTCTTATGCCTTTGGGGAAGAAACCACCATAAGGTTGCCCCAATAAGCCTTTATAGAAATCCATTACCGATTGAGGTAGGGAAAGTTCATCCGCTCTTTCTCTAAAATCTTCTATACTAAGATTGTTTCTCACCAAAAATAAGGCTAAATCACCAACCACTTTTGATGATGGCGTAACCTTTATAACATCACCTAAGGCCCAATTTACCTCAGTGTACATCTTTTTTACTTCTTCCCATCTATCTATAAGTCCTAATGCTGTTACCTGTGGTTTTAGGTTGCTGTATTGACCGCCAGGTATTTCATGGGTGTATACTTCTGCTGTTGATGCTTTAAGGTCACTTTCGAATGGATAATAATATGCTCTTACTCTTTCCCAATAATTGGATATTTCATCTAATTTTTCTTTATCCATAGAACTTTTTCTTTTGGTGTGAGCAATGGCTCTTATAATGGAGTTCATATTTGGTTGACTGGTCAACCCTGACATAGAACTGATAGCTGCATCTACAATATCCGCTCCTGCTTCAATGGCCATGAGCATAGATGCTTCCCCATTGCCGCTGGTGTCATGGGTGTGAAAGTGAATGGGTTTTCCTACTTCTTGTTTTAAGGTTTTTATGAGCTTTTTTGCGGCATAGGGTTTACACAGACCTGCCATATCTTTTATAGCAATGATGTCTACATCCAGTTTTTCTAATTCTTTTGCTAAATCTACATAATACTTTAAATTGTATTTCTCTCTGTTTTTATCTAAAATATCTCCGGTATAACAGATAGCGGCTTCACATATTTTTCCTTGTTTTTTTACCTCTTCTATAGATATTTTCATCTGAGGTAGCCAGTTGAAACAGTCAAATATTCTGAATACATCTATACCACAGGAGGAAGCTTCTTTTACAAATGCTCTAATAACATTATCGGGATAATTGGAGTATCCTACAGCATTTGATCCCCTTAACAGCATTTGAAACAATATGTTGGGTATTTTTTCTTTTAGCTCTTCTACCCTTTTCCAGGGGTCTTCTTTTAAGAATCTGTAAGAAACATCAAATGTTGCTCCTCCCCACATCTCTATTGAAAAGAGCTGTGACATCCAACGGGATGTAGCTTTTCCTACATTTAGCATATCGTGCGTTCTTATGCGAGTGGCTAAAAGCGATTGGTGTGCGTCACGGAATGTAGTATCTGTGAACAAAATCTCACCTGTATTTCTTATCCATTCTATTACTCCCTTTACTCCTTTTTCTTCTAAAATATCTCTTGAACCCTTAGGAATAGTTGTATCTGTTATGTTTATCTTTTTTATTTCGGGCAATATGATATTTTCATTTATCTTTATACCTTCTTGTTTATTTACTATATTATTTCCCAAAAATGAAAGTAATCTTGTTGCTCGGTCTCTTCCTATTTTTAGTTTGAGTAATTCAGGATGTCTTTCTATAAATTCTGTGCAGAAGTATTCTTCAAGAAAGACCTTTGATCTCAATACATTCAATAAGAAGGGAATATTTGTTTTTACGCCTCTTATTCTAAATTCATTTAGAGATCGTATCATCTTTTTCACTGCTTGTTCAAATGTTAATCCCCATGAGGTTACTTTGACCAACAATGAATCATAATAGGGTGTAATGCGTGCGCCGCCGTAGGCTGATCCTGCATCCAATCTTACACCAAATCCAGCGGGTGATCTGTAAGCTTCTATCACACCTGTATCGGGCATGAAGTTATTTTCCGGATCTTCTGTTGTAATTCTACACTGCAGAGCACAACCTCTCTTTTTTATATCCTCTTGTTTAAGATTGATCTTTTCACCATTTAATCTTTCTCCTTCTGCGATGTGTATTTGGCAATGGACAATATCAATGCCCGTAAGTCTTTCTGTCACTGTATGTTCTACCTGAATGCGGGGATTTGTTTCTAAGAAATAATAATTGAAGTTTTCGCCCACTAAAAATTCAAATGTGCCGGCATTTACATAATTGGATGTTTTTGCTATCTTTATCGCATCTTTATATAGATTTTGAAGAACATCTTCTGGGATGTTCCTGGCAGGGGTTATTTCTATCATCTTTTGATGTCTTCTCTGGATAGAGCAGTCTCTTTCGTAGAGATGAACAACATCTCCGTATTTATCTGCTAAGATTTGTACTTCTATATGTCTGGGTCTTTCTATGCGTTTTTCAATGAACATATCTGAGCTGCCAAATGCCTTTCCTGCTTCTCTTTTTGCAGATTCAAAATTATCTAAGAGGTCTTTTTTGCTTTTTACAATTCTTAAGCCTCTTCCACCACCACCTTTGGATGCTTTGAGCATTATGGGATAACCAAAGCTCTCAGCAAAGGTCACAGCCTCGTTGACATCTTTTAAAGCTTTTCTGGAACCGGGTATCATAGGCACATTACATCGTTCGGCTATTTCTTTGGATTTTAATTTGTCTTCAAATAATCTTAGTGTTTCCGGTTCGGGGCCTATAAATATTATATTGTTTTCTCTGCATTTTTCTGCAAACTCTGCATTTTCTGCTAAGAAACCGTACCCTGGATGTATAGCGTCAATGTCTTTTCGCAATGCAAGCTCAATTATTTCGTCCATAGAGAGATAGGCTTCTACAGGCTCTTTATCTTTGCCTATTAGGTATGTTTCATCCATTTTAAATCTGTGTAGAGAATACTTGTCTTCATTCGAATAGATGCCTATTGTTCTTATGCCCAACTCATTACAAGCACGGGCTACTCTTATGGCAATTTCTCCCCTATTTGCTATAAGCAGTTTTTTAATCTCTTTACTCATGGTTTATTTTTATCATATTAATCTGTATTTGTCAATTTTGCCCTGGAACTCTTAAACTTTATACGAATTGAACAACCGGTAAATTTGTATAATCTGTATAGATTGTTCAAGATATATCTCTTGTAATTTTCTGTAATCTCTTCTGGTTTCGTAGCGAATAGGATAAATGTTGGCGGAGATATACTTGCTTGCGTAATATATTTAATTTTTATTTCTTTTCCTCTTTTAGAAAAAGGGGGATATCTCTTGATCACCTTTTGCATATCTTCATTTAATCTGGCAGTAGATATTCTTTTTTTATACTCTTCTACTATTTTTTCTATCCAATGCAGAAGTTTGCCAATATTTCTTCGTTTTATAGCACAAGTATGAACAATAGGAGCATAGCTTATGAAAAAGAGTTCTTCCTTTGTCTTTTGCAGTGTTTCTGTTTTTTTTTCAACTGTATCCCACTTATTTAAAATTACAACGAGGCATTTGTTTAATTTTTGGGCATAAGAGGCAATTTTTTTGTCTTCAGTTGTTATCCCTTCTTTTGCATCGACAACGAGAGTGACAATGTTTGCTCTATTTATAGATAGTATGCTTTGTAGGGCGGCAATCTTTTCTATTTCTCCTTTTAGTTTGCCTTTTCTTCTTAAGCCTGCTGTATCTATGAGAAGATATGATTTGTTTTCATATTTAAATTCTGTGTCTATACTATCCGTTGTGGTACCGGGAAATGGACTTACATTAACTCTTTCTTCGTTTAATATGGCGTTTGCCATACTTGATTTTCCTACATTTGGTTTTCCTATCACTGCTATTTTTGCAGTGTAGATCTTTTCTCTTCTTTCTCTATCTTCAGCAAAGAAGAGTAGCTTTTTTTCTAATAACTCTGTATTTCTTCTGTGAGCTACGGAGATAGGTATAATTTCACCAAATTTATAGTATTCGTTGATATTTTCCTGACTTTTTTTGACATCTATTTTGTTTACAACAAGTAAGATGGGTTTATTGTATTTTCTCACCAGTTCCATCAATTCTTCATCTTCCTGGGTGGGGGGTTGGGTAGCATCGAATAAAACGATTATTATATTTGCTCTTTTTAAACTTATAGATAGCTGATTTAGGACATAGGGAGAGAGTTCTGTCTGCTTAGAAAAACCACCGGTATCTATAAACATGAAATTTTTACCGTTAATTTCCCCATAATCGATAATCCTATCTCTTGTGGTGTGTGGTATGTTAATCACTATGCTTTTCCTTTTTCCTACGAGGAGGTTAAATAAAGAAGATTTTCCTACATTTGCCTTTCCTACGATGGCGACCTGAGGAACACTCATACTATCCAGTTCTTTCTTTCTAATTCACTATCCGGAATGATTATCTGAATATATCCCCATCGGGGAAAACGTTCTTCTGTCTGCTCATCTTTATTTCTTATCTCTGCAAAAAATGTTATGATTTCTCTTTCTTTCAGGTTGAATGATTTTCTTTCTATGCCTATCTCTATTGTTTCACCTACACATGCTTTTATTCCTTCTTTTCCCTTGCTGATAGGTTTGTTTTCTTTGCTATAATGAAGAACAATAACCTTATTTTCTTCTATAATTATTCTATGTGTTTGGTCATCGGTCAAGGTGATCTTTAGTGTCTTTTCTTCTAAATTACAGGAACAATCTATACGCAGGTAAAGAAATTGTTCATCAAAACACCAGTACATCTTTTTTATTATCCTTGTTGAAGGATGCATTGTTAAAGGGATATCTTCGTATTCACCAGCACCTAACCATTCATAGTAAGAGGTGATTTTCCCGTCGATTGTCGGAGTGATAAATGCAGTGGGTTTTTTCTGCGGTTCAATGAATGTTCTTAATTTTTTTATAGGTTCACCTAAAATAGATGGAGGTGTTTTTGATGAAAAGAGATAGGCATTCTTCAGGTGTACTCTATACAGATTATCGAACAAAAGATCTTGTTGCGAGCTATGTTCTAAACCATACCACCAATTCCAATCACTACCTTCGGCTATGTATATCTCTTTTTCACTTTGTTTTGATGTTTCTTTTAGGTCTTCTTTTGTTTTCTTCAATAATTCCCATGATTTATTGTCTTCTTCGTCGCCAATCCAAACTTTAAAATTTGCGTTTATCCATGAACCAGGCCATATATCATTATTTAGGGATAAGATTTCATCCTTATGTTCTTGCAGATATTGGGATGGTGTGGTGAGGATGATATCGTTGTCCTTGTTTAATTTTTGGTAAAGCAATTTAAGAAAAGGATAGCCGTTTTTTCTGTAATATTCCCATGCATTTTCTCCATCCAATATAATACTAACTATAGGGTTGTCGATGTCAGCTGTTTTTCTTTTTATGGTGTTTATAAAATCTTCTACTGCTTTCTTCTCATCCATTTGGGCATAAGTGAAGCCAATCTTGTCGGATAACTCTGTATCTCTGAAGAAAATATAGAGAGGCAAATCTTTATATTTGTAACATCTATAAGGCGTGGCTGAGGGAGAGGTGTTTTTTAATATTACATCACCTGTCATGACAAAATTAAATCCCTCTTGAGCTGCCATGTTTAATGTTTCATCACTAACCGAACCTTCTGAAGGCCACAAACCTTGTATTTCTTTGTCCATGAGTTTTTCTACAAATATCTTGCCTTCTTTTATCTGTTTTCTTGCATCTTCTGGATGGGTAAAACGAGATGGCAATTTAATATTTGGTGAGCAAACTGAAGCTATGTTCGTGTCAATAAGCAAAGGGAGAATGGGATGATAGAATGGAGATGTTGATATTTCGATTGTTTTTTCAGCGAATGCTTCTTTGTACAGAGGGATAATTCTCCTCATAATTTCCATCTGTTTGTTGTAGATGCTTTTCTTGTCCTGTTCTGTGAAGTTTCGTTCTTTAATAATAAGAGTTTTTATTTCTTCGTCCTTTCTTTTTGTGTATTCTCCAAGCCATGCCAGATTGAACAATATCTGGATATCTCTTATGTCCTGTGTGGTAAACCCGGAAGAGGAAGTTATACCTTCGGAGCTCTTAAGTAATTGTCTTTTTTTGTACAGCTGACTATAACGGAAGGATTCGGAAATTGCTCGATGGTTAACATGGAAAAAGTTAGAGAGAACATAGGTTTTTTCTTCTTCGTTTAAGATTGATGTGTCCTTCAATACTATTTCGTTTTGGATCTCTTTTGCACTGTTCTGTGTATAGTCTTTTATTTGTTCTAATAAGACAGGCGTGAGATTGAATGATACCTTCACTTTTTCTTCTCTGGCAATCATCAACATATCGTAATAGTCTTTTACGGCATGTAATCTCACCCATGGCATAAAATATGTATGTTCTCTATCATTTTTGTAGTAGGGCTGATGCATGTGCCATACTATGGAGAGATAAATCATGGGGTCATTATATTGCAACTACTTGAGAAAACAAGATATATTTGATATAATTTAGTATGAAGGTTTTTGATGCTTCCTCTTGTGGTGATGTGAGAATTAATGAGAAACATTGTGCGAAATTGCTCTTTGCACGCAGCGCGTGTGATGATTGCATAAGATCATGTCCGCAAGGTGCTATATCGTTTTCTACAAGAGAATATAAGATAACCAAAGATTGTAATGGATGTGGTATATGTTATTCTGCCTGCAAAGCAGGGGCAATAAAGTTAGGGGATAATTTTGATGAGATTGTTTTAAATAAAATATTGAAAGAGGCAAAAAGAAAAAAAGTGCGTTTTTTGTGTAGCAAGGCAAAAGCGGATGAAGATTCATATAATGTGGTTTTATCTTGTATTAGCAGATTAACGGAAAATATTTTATTTAAACTTATTAAAACGGGGGTTAAGGTAGAGATAGTTAAAGGTGAATGTAACGGCTGTGGATATGAAAAGAGTTTGTTTGTTTTTGAAAGAAATATGAAATTTTTAGAGGATATTCTTTTCTCTTCCGGAATTAAAGAAAGACCTATTATTAAACAAGAGGTAGCCGAAGAGGAAATAAAAGAAGAGGAGTCTTCACGCCGGGAATTTTTTAAGATGTTTGCTAAGCCCATAAGGGATATGCGGGCAGAAAAACCTCGAAGATTATTCTTTATGGATTTAGTTCAAGAACCTTTATCTGAAAGAGAAACAGATTTTCTATTGAATATATCTATAAGTGATGATTGCAATCTGTGTGGTGCATGTGTTTTTGTCTGTCCTACGAAGGCTATCACTATAGAAAAAGACGATAGAAAAGGTATAATATATTTTTCTCCTTTCCTATGTGTAGGTTGTAGAAATTGTATAGATGTTTGTATGAGAAAGGCTATTTGTGAGAAGAAAGCTAATGTGGTATTGTTAAACGAGGATGTGGTAAAATTAAAAGAGCTAAGAAGGCAGGTGTGTACGCATTGCGGCACTGTTTTTTATTCTGTGGGTGAAAAGGAGCTGTGTAGTATGTGTGAGATGAGAAAAGAGAAAGAAGATGCCTTATTTGCTTCCTGGGAAGAGGCAAAGGAGAAAAAATGACAGATAAAGTTTTTGTTATTGGACGAAGGAATCCTGATACAGATGGAATTGCATCTGTTATCGGTTATGCTTATCTAAAGAAGAAGATTACGCGGGAAGACAAGTATGTCCCTGTCACGGCAGGATTGTTAGAAGTGAGAACAATGAAGATTTTAGATTTTGTACTGATAAAATATCCTCCACTTATGGAAGACTTGAATCTTCATGTTTCAGATATTATGACAAAAAGAGTGATTGTAGCCCCTTTAGGTGCTCCCGTCGTAGAGGTGTTTAAGATCATGGTTAAGGAAGATATTCGTGTTGTTCCGGTGGTAGATAATGAGGACAAGTTTTTTGGATTGGTGGGCTTTATCGATATTGCTAAGAAGAGTATATCTACCGTTGTCCCTGATGTATTTCGGAGAGTGAAAACGAGTATTGAGTTGATGTCGAGATCTGTATCTGGTGATGTAGTAAATAGTGTGGACGGAGATGAAGAATTTATATCTAACATTACGGTGGTTGCTACTAGTGCGGAAAGGTTTTGTTCTGCTATAGATACTTTCGATGCGAGAGGAGTGGTAGCTGTGGTAGGAGACAGGGAAGATGTACAAAGGGTGGCTATTGAAAAAAAGGTGAGATGTTTAGTGATATTTGACGGTTATGAGTTGAGTGAAGAGCTGCTTAAACTTGCGAAAAAAAATGAAGTTTCTGTTATTTGTTCTCCCTATGGTGCTTGTACCACAGTTGGTTTGATTGAATGGAGTGCGCCTGTTTATGTGATTGCCAATAAGGGCGAGAGCACGACGAGACAGGGAGAAAAAGTAGATGATATAAGGGAAAGAATGCTTACATCTCCCAATCGTGCCTTACCCGTGATTGATGAAAAAACGGGGAAGGTTTTGGGAGTGGTAACACGCACAGATCTTGCTAAATATGTTGCAAAAAGAGTTATTTTAATTGATCATTCTGATACGCTTAATGCACCGGAGGGTATATTCAGTTGTGTTATTGAGGAAATTATCGATCATCATCGATTCGGCGATATAAGATTAAAAGAAGTGGCTCGAATAAGGACAGAGCCTTGGGGCAGCACATCGGCTATTGTGGCTGATGAGTATATGAGACATGACATAAAGCCGGAGAGAAAAATTGCTTTCCTTCTGGCGGCTGGAATAGTAATAAACACGGACTTTTTTGAGAAAGTTACTACCACAAAAAAGGACAAGGAAATGTTTGAATGGCTTATAGATGTGGGTGGAGAGGACAAAGAAAGCTTTATTTCTCACATCAAAAATTTATAGGAGTGTTATGAAATCGATATATGAAGGGAAAGCAAAAATTCTTTATAAGACAGGAGACTCCAGGTTTTTGATTATGCACTTCAAGGATGATGCTACAGCATTCAACGGGAAGAAGTTTGCCATAGTAAAGGGGAAGGGGCGACTAAATAAGGAGGCAACCACTATTGCTTTTGACTGGTTAAAAAAGGCAGGCATCGACACGCATTTTGTAAGAGAAATATCGCAGGATGAAATTTTGGTAAGAAAAGTAGAAATTATACCCGTGGAAGTTGTGGTGAGAAATGTTATTGCAGGTTCTCTATCTAAGCGAATGGGTTTAAAGAAAGGTGGAAAGCTGAAATTCCCCATCGTTGAGTTTTACTATAAGAGTGATGAGCTGGGTGATCCTATGCTCAATGAATATCATATTCGGGTATTTGATATAGCGGACGAAGAAACAATTGAAGAGATGAAGAGAATTGCCTTTTGTGTTAATGATTTACTAAGGAAGAAGTTTGAACAAGCAGATATTCTGCTGGTAGATTTTAAAATTGAATTCGGCAGAGATGAAGAGGGGAAACTCATACTTGCGGATGAGATTACACCGGACGGAGCAAGATTGTGGGATATTAAAACAGGTGAGGTGTTGGATAAAGATAGGTTTAGGTTTGACTTAGGTGATTTGATAGAAGGATATGAAAAGGTTTTGGAGAGAATAAGGTGCGTTTCGTAGTGGTGGTAAAACTAAAACAGGGAATATTAGATCCGCAGGGAAAAGCGATAAGAAAAGTAATAGAGAGAAGAGGGGAAAAGAGGATTAAAGATATACGGGTAGGGAAATATTTTGAAATAGAAGTGGAAGGGTCAAATAGAAAAGAAACACAAAAAACAGTGGAAAGTATATCTAAAGATATACTTTCCAATCCCATCATAGAGACGGTTGATATTATACAATGAAGGTGGGGATTGTTGTTTTTCCCGGAACAAACTGTGATAGAGATATTTTTTGGTCAATAAAGACATTGGGAGGGACGCCTGTATACATCTGGCATGAGCAGGAAGATGCGGGGGATATAGACTGCATTATATTGCCAGGCGGTTTTTCTTATGGGGATTACTTGCGAGTCGGAGGACTGGCTAAGTTTTCAAAAATAATGGATAGAATAGGTCTATTTGCGGATGAGGGAAAATTTGTTATAGGTATCTGTAATGGTTTTCAGATTTTATGCGAGTCGGGACTCCTTCCTGGCGTACTTATGAGAAATATCAATATGCGTTTTATATGCAGGGATATATTCGTGAAGGTGGAGAGAAGTGGATATGTGTTTACCAAAAATATTGAGGGTAAAATATTAAAGATGCCTATTGCTCATAAAGAGGGTAATTTTTGGTGTAATAATGAAACATACGAAGGATTAAAAAAAAATGGGCAAATTGTTTTTAGTTATTGCACATTGGACAGTGAGATAAAAGATGCGGCAAACCCCAACGGTTCATTACATAATATTGCAGGAGTGTGTAATATTAGGGGAAATGTTTTAGGCATGATGCCTCATCCCGAGAGGGTTTGTGAGGAGCTTTTGGGTGGTGTGGATGGAAGGCAAGTGTTGGATTTCGTCGGGAGGGAAAATGGGTAAAAAGATGAGCGAGGCAGCGTTTTTAGAGGCAGAAAAATACATTGCCGGGGGAGTGGACAGTCCGGTGAGGGCGTTTAAAGCAGTGGGCGGAGATCCACTGTTTATTCAAAAAGGAAAAGGCAGTAAGATTTATGATATAGATGGCAATGAGTATATAGATTATGTGGGAAGCTGGGGACCTGCTATCTTGGGTCATGCGCCAGAAAAGGTTATAGATGCAGTGAGAAAAGTTGCAGAACGAGGCTTAAGTTTTGGTGCACCTACAATATTAGAAACAGAATTAGCAAGGAGAATTATAAAAGCAATTCCGTCCATTGAAAGACTGAGGTTTGTGAGTTCCGGCACAGAAGCGGCGATGAGTGCATTAAGACTGGCCAGGGGATTTACAAAGAGAGAAGATATTGTGAAATTTACAGGGTGCTATCATGGACATGTTGATTCTCTACTTGTAGAGGCAGGTTCTGGTGCGGCAACTTTTGGCAATCCCACCAGCTCAGGTATTCCAAAGGATTTTGCTCGTCATACCATCGTTCTTCCTTATAATGATATAGATGCCTGTCAAAACCTGTTTAAAGAATTAGGTGAAACTATTGCTTGTGTTATTGTTGAACCAATAGCTGGTAATATGGGCACGATTTTGCCCAATGAGAATTTCTTAAGTGCTCTAAGAGAGATTACTTTAAAGTACGGAAGTCTTCTTATATTCGACGAGGTTTTAACGGGTTTTAGAATTACCTATGGCGGTTACCAAAATTTAATGGGCATAAGACCGGATATTACTTGTTTAGGGAAGGTCATAGGTGGAGGAATGCCAGTGGCTCTTTATGGGGGGAGAAAAGAAGTTATGAGTCTTGTTTCTCCTCAAGGTGATGTTTATCAAGCAGGAACTTTGTCTGGAAACCCTCTTGCTATGATTTCAGGAATTGAAACTTTGGATATTTTAAGAAGAGAAAACCCTTATCTTTCTCTTCATCAAACAACGGAGAAGCTTGCTTTGGGATTGGAGGAAGAAGGAAAGAGGAGCAACTTGCCCGTAAAAGCGAGTTTTATAGGTTCTATGTTTACTTTGTTCTTTTGTGATAAGATGCCTGGGAATTTTGATATGGTTAACAGATGTGATACATCTTTGTTTTCGATGTATTTTAAGGGTATGCTGAAAAATGGTGTATATCTCCCTCCGTCCCAGTTTGAAACAAATTTTCTATCCTGTGCACATACAGAGGATGATATACGAAAAACAATTGATATCTCAAAGGAGGTATTTAAAGATATTAAAAGATAGCGAGAAAAAAAAGAAGTTTTATCGTGATTTATATACGGCGACAATGATAGGTTTTAGTGTTGCCTTTTCGGTGTTAATTGGAGGAGCTATAGGGTATTTTTTAGATAAATGGTTTCCCAGCTTACACCCCTGGCTGTTTTTTATTTTTCTTTTTTTTGGTATTGTTGCTGGTTTTGAAAATATGTACAGAGGTTTTAAAAAGCTGAAAAATGATAACGATAAAAAGACTTGAACGGATACATGCAACAGTGTATTTTCTATCTATAGTTTCCTCTTATCTTATCGGCGGAGCCGGGATGTGCATAGGCGTGATAATAGGAGGGGTAATAATTTTTATTGATTGGTTTTTGTTGAAGAAAATGTCATTTTATTTTGTGAGGGGAAATAGAGGTGCTATGTTTGGTTCTTTAGTTCGTTATATTTTTATTGGTCTTTTGCTTTTATTTGTCTTTTGTATTTGTAAGTTGAATGTATGGGGCGTTTTGTGGGGCATTTCCATAGTGCCTTTATCTTTGGTCTTGGTTACATTTTATCTGACTTTTAATTATCTATTTAAAGTAGGAGGAAATTAAAGTGGAAGCACCAACGATATTGGATTTTGTGATTAAGTTGACTCATTTGCCGCATTATTTGGTTTTTACCTGGTTTATAATGCTTATTATTATAGTGTTTTCTTTAATTGTTCGTTTGACTTTAAAACTTATGCCGTCAAATTTTCAAAATGTAGTGGAAAGCATAATAGAGATGTTGTGCTCTTTTGTTGAGGATATATTGGGCAAGCATACCAAAAAACATTTTCCTCTTATTGCTACTTTGGCTTTGTTTATCTTTTTTGCCAATATTGTTGAACTTGTTCCTGGTTTTGTTCCTCCTACCAGCAGTTGGAATACAACAATTGCTATGGCACTTATTGTGTTTGTTTATTATCAATATTTAGGTATAAAGACACATGGCATAAAGTATATTAAACATTTTATGGGTCCTATATGGTGGCTTACACCTTTAATGATACCGATAGAGATAATTGGTCATTTTGCTCGTATTCTTTCTCTTTCAGTGCGACTTTTTGGTAATATTATGGGCGGCGGTTTGCTGCTGGCTATTGTATATTTTCTTATGCCAGTGCTTGTTCCTTTACCCATAATGGCATTGGTGCTTTTAGCGGCTGTTATTCAGGCTTTTATCTTTTCATTACTTTCTACTTTATATATTGCCGATGTTATAGGTGGAGGTGAATAAAATTTTATTGACTTTATCTGATTTTTTGCAATACTTTAGAACGCATTTTTTGATAAGGAGGATTTGATGTTGAGAAAGAGTGGAATTGTTTTTCTTAGTTGTATGGTTGTGCTGTTTTTGGTAGCTCCTGTTTTTGCTCAGGAGGTACAAGAGGTAATAGCGGGTAATGTGTCAATGTTCAATCATTATATGTATGTGGCACTTGCTGGAGCATTAGGATTGGGTTTAGCTGCTTTGGGCTGTGGTATTGGGCAAGGTTTGGCTATTCAGGGTACAACAACGGGGATAGCACGCAATCCTGGGGCAGGAGGAAGGCTTTTGACCGTTATGATGATTGGTCTGGCAATGATAGAGTCTTTGACCATTTATATGTTGGTTGTGGCGCTTATTATCCTCTATGCAAACCCATTTGGCGTTATTTAACTTGAAAAGAAGTGGTTTAACATTATTATTTTTAGCGCCGGAGGAGTGGCCGAGTGGTTTAAGGCGGTGGTCTTGAAAACCATTGTACCGAGAGGTACCGTGGGTTCGAATCCTACCTCCTCCGCCTTTTTTTTATGAGGAGAGGTGGCCGAGTGGTTGAAGGCGCTCGCCTGCTAAGCGAGAATAGGGGTAAACTCTATCGCGGGTTCGAATCCCGCCCTCTCCGCCA
>JAGMDW010000004.1 GCA_023128455.1 Desulfurellaceae bacterium | reverse complement strand
AAAACCGAATTTGAGGAAAGGAGTTGAGGAGTAAATAGTTAAGAAGTAACAAAGTAACAAGGAGTCTACCCGCCTCTTTATGTGTGGTGGTTGAATCCACAACATTTGACAATAACTCCTTGAGGCAAAAAATATCTTAATCTGTGACAATCCTCGTAATCCAGGAGCTAAGGAAAAGAATTTTAGCCTCTGGATTACTTCAGGATTGGACGGATTGAGAAATAAAATATTTAAAAGGTATGTATTATGAAAGACTTCACCTTAAAAGTTTACAAAAAACTCCTATATAGTTTAATAAAGCGTTTAGATAGTTTAGAAGTTTTGCTAAGAATAAAATGAAAAATAAAATAAAGATAATCTTGGTCGCTGGTGCTAGACCTAATTTTATGAAAGTTGCACCCTTGATGCATGAGATGAAAAAGCATGATGAATTCAAGCCCATTCTTGTCCATACAGGTCAACACTATGATGAAAACATGTCAGAAAAATTCTTTAAACAACTTGGTATATGTAATCCTGATATTAATCTTGATGTTGGTTCTGCCTCTCATGCAGTACAGACTGCACGTATAATGGAACGGTTTGAAAAGGTTTGTTTAAATGAAAGACCTGATGCTGTTCTTGTTGTTGGTGATGTGAATTCCACTGCCGCGTGTGTTCTTGTGGCTTCTAAACTCAATATTAAAACGATTCACTATGAAGCTGGACTCAGAAGCAGAGATAAAAGTATGCCTGAAGAGATAAACAGAATGGTAACAGATGCAATATGTGATATATTTTTTACTACTTCAAAAGATGCAGATGAAAATTTAATAAATGAGGGACATGACAAAGAACAGATATTTATGTATGGAAATTTGATGATAGATTCTCTTGTTAAAAATCTTAAAAAAGCAAAATCAGTTAACATGGAATTTAGAACTTTAAGCGGTAAAAAAATAAAATATGGAAAAGATTTCAAAAAGAAGAATTATGGGGTTATGACTTTTCATAGACCATCAAATGTTGATGATCCTGATAAATTGTTAAAACTTGTAAATATCTGGGGAAGAATATCTGAAAAAA
>JAGMDW010000039.1 GCA_023128455.1 Desulfurellaceae bacterium | reverse complement strand
CTGTGAGTGATGAGGATGCATTTGATACTATGAAAAGATTGGCAAGAGAAGAAGGAATATTAGCTGGTATATCTTCGGGAGCTGCTCTATGGGCAACGCTGAATATTGAACAAAGAGGAAAAAGAATTGTGGTGATCTTTCCAGATAGTGCAGAACGCTACTTGAGTGTAATATGAATTTAACATGAGGTAAATGGTATGAGAATTGTTGTTGTGGGAGGGGTAGCTGCAGGAATGAGTGCAGCTTCTCAGGCAAAAAGGCGTGTAAAGGAAGCGGATGTTGTTGCGCTGGAGAAAACAGGCGATGTTTCTTACGGCTCATGCGGCATGCCTTACAATTTGATGAGAGCGGACAATCCGATGGACGAGCTTGTCGTTTTAACGGCTGATAATTTTCGTAACAAAAGGAGTATAGATGTAAGGTTGTTTCAAGAAGCGAAGAAAATTAATAGAGAAAAAAAAGAAGTAGAGGTATGGGATAACAAAGAAAATAAGGCATATAATATTAGTTATGATAAATTGGTTATAGCTACAGGTGCCCGTGCCATAAATCTTTCTCTGCAAAAACAGGTAAAAGGTGTTTTCATGCTGCGCACCTTAGAAGATGGAAAAAGATTGAAGAATTTTATCAAGGAGAGAAAACCTAAAAAGGCGTTTCTCGTTGGAGCGGGAAGAATTGCCTTAGAAATTGTTCATGCTTTGCATGAACTGGGAATAAATACTGTTTTAGTAAAGAAACGACCGGGGCGCATTTTACCTCAATTTGAGGAAGAGATTTCTGAAAAAGTAGAGGCAAAATTAGAAGAAAAGGGGATAAAATTTATAAGCGGAGTAGAGATAAAAGGTTTTATGGAAAAAGATGGTTTTTTAAAGAAAGTAGTGACAACTGAGGGTGAATTTGATGCAGACCTATCTATTATTTCTATTGGTGTTAATCCAAATGCAGAGATAGCAAAAGAAGCAGGTATAAACATAGGTAAAACGAAAGCAATAGAGGTAGATAGATACTTAAGAACATCGGATAAAGATATATTTGCCTGCGGTGACTGTTGTGAACATTATCATAGACTTTTAAAAAAGCCTGTATTTTCTCCATCTGGAACGGTAGCAAATAAACAGGGAAGGATTGCCGGGGCAAATGCGATAGGAGCAAATATTATCTATCCCGGTGTAGTGGGTACATCTGTATTTCGCCTGTGTGATTTAACAGTGGCAAGAACAGGTCTTTTGAGAGAAGAAATAAAGGAAGATTTTGTTAAAACGATTATCCTTTCGCAGACCAGAGGGCATGCTTATCCGGGTTCTTCACCCATCAAGATTGTTTTATTCTCTGAAAAGGGAACAGGAAGGTTGCTTGGTGCGCAGATGATAGGAAAGGAATATGTATGGGGAAGGATAAATGTAGTTGCCGCCGGTTTATATAAAGATTTTACAGTAGATGATTTGTCCAGTCTGGATATGGCCTATTCGCCGCCTTTTTCGCCGGTGTGGGATCCATTACTCATTGCGGCAAATCGTGCCAAAAAGTTTATATAACTACATTTAGCAATAAGTATCCTCCAAAAAAAACGAGAAACACACCGCAAAAAGAAATGAGAACCTGATAGGTTTTTAAGCCAATATATCTCTTTCCTTTGCTTACTCCCAGAGAAACAACACTATACCAGGATAAATCTGCCAATATATGACCGATAAAAAACAATGAAATACCTAAAATACCGTAAGGTATGGCTAAAATTAGATATGTTAAGCCAATCGTTGCCCACCATATTATCCAGTAAGGATTAGACAAACTACCCAATATGCCTGCTATTATGGATGAATTTGTAAATATACTTTTTTGAGAGGATATAGTGGTATTTTTTGCTTTTCTTACCATATCCTGCCCCATCCACAGTAAAATTGCCCCTCCACACAGGCTGGAGATCATAAATACGATGTGTTTTTGGAGGAAATCTCCCATCCCCAAGATAATGGCTATAATAAGAGCAATCTCTAAGATTCCGTGTCCTACAATAATCAGCGGTCCTGCTATTGCTCCCTTCTTTAAAGAATGGTCAACGGTAATTGCCAAAAGAGGTCCGGGCATCAATGCCCCGGAAAAAGCTACAAAAAATGAAGTAATTGTTAATGTTAAAAGACTCATACTATAATCCCCGAGCAGTATTGTTTTCGCCAGTTGTAAACTTGCCTTAATAAGTTTGTTATCTTGTTATCCAGTGGTTTCATAGTTTATGTAAGCTTATCTAATTCAACCAAAAGACGATGAGATAATTGGTAGGAGGTTGTTGCTCTATTTTTGTTAATTATAACATTATCCTCATAATCAGCATCTTTCCTGTCTTTCCATAGACGTGATAAATCTTTTGCAACCTTTTTCTCTATTCTATTTGTAGAGTTTTGATATTCTTTTCTTACGAATTTATGTGTGTTATGCATTGGAATTGTTACTCCTTTATTGATAAGAAGATTTCTTGCGATGCAAAATACACTGTAATAGGAACGACTTATCGCTGAACGAAGATATGCTTCTTGAATAGTTGATGTTTTTTTGTAATTTATTAACTCATTTGCTAACTGGATATATGACCTCCAGTTAAAACTCATAATGGTCTTACCACTACCTCAAGTATATTGCTAATTTCATCGTTGATATCAAGCCAATATTCTTCATCAAATTCATCTAAAAGATCCAACGATTTTTCAGGTGATAAGTTAGTTTTTATGATAATGAAAAGCCCTTCAAAATCTTCTTCAGGGTCTCTATTTAATTCCAAGCAGAGATCTACAGCGTTTTCTCCAAATATTTTTTTAATTTTTCCATAGGTCTTGAAAAGACAATCAATAAGATAATTGTGTATCAATAGGAATCTTTTTATCTCATCTGGATTATCAAAGCTATAGAAATGCTCAAGTAACTCGATGTTTTCTATAGGCCTAAGGAATACAGAAGATTCCTTGTTAAATGGTGTTGTAAAATCTCCAATTGATAAAGGGAAAACAGATCGTATGTTTTGACTTTGCCATGTATCTGTTGCAGATTTCATTTGATCCATTGAGAAAAAGCTTTTATGATATTCATTATTAGTTGATATTAGTTGCATTATTTATCCTCCTCAAAAAGGCTTCTACATTTATCAGTAATGCATGCTTCAAAGGCGTTTTCAACAGTGGTATGTGCTTTTTCAATCCAATCAGCGACTTGATCGAGTGCAATGCACTCTGGTATTACCATGATATAGTCAAGGTCAAGCAATAAAGAAAGAACTTCTGGCTTCTCTGAAATCGTGCTTGCTAAAGTTAAAAGAAGGTAGTCACGCTCACCTTCGTAGGGGATTTCAATACGGACATTAAATGCACCGTGAGTTTGTGGCAAATTCGTTGGAATAAATGGGTAATAGTTAAAATAATCGGTCAATTCTATAGGGCTTTTATCAAATTCAATTTTGTTTATGTACCGCAACCTTATACGCTTGAACGCTTTTGGATTTGCAATTTCTTGATATATTTTTAAATTTTGTAAAATTAGAGGTTTGAATATTTCCCATGCAGGATAAGGTTTTAGATGGTTAATAGTTAATAGATCAGGACTAATCTGAATCAAGGCAGATTTATCAGAACGGAAAAATTGCATACGCTGGGACATCTCAACTTTTTGTTCTATGCCACCTCCTTTAGGTTGGATGCCAATATCAAAACCCGTTTGCTGTTTTTTTATAGGAAACTGTTTTTTTATTTTCTCATAAAGAAGTCCGGGGATTGTTATATCCCATGGTTGGGTTGGAATAAATTGAAATTCACACAAAACTTCCATTATGGGTGAATTCTTGTATCTTTTCCCCATCTTTCTACCCCCATTTTTTCTTAATTCTACCACTTTATTATATTATTCCAAGCATATTTTTATTTTTTGCTCAACAGTTTTATAAATGTTTCCTCGTCTATACAATTTAGCCCCCATTGTTTTGCTTTATCTTTCTTTGAACCCGGATTTTCTCCTATCACCACATAATCTAAATCTTTACTTACACTGTTTTTTACCATACCTCCCAATGCTTCCACTCTATCTTTTGCTTCATTCCTGGTAACGGTGCGTAATGTGCCTGTAAACAGAAAACTCTTTCCAAAGATGAAAGAAATTACAATTTTTTCTTCCGATAGTTTTACCCCTGCCTTCAGAAGTTTTTTTATGGTCTGTATATTTTTTTGTTCTCTAAAAAAATCGTAGATACTCTGCGCTACTTCTTCTCCTATTCCTTTAATGGATAATAATTCTTTTTTTTCTGCTTTCTCTATATTTTTCAGACTGCCAAAGTGTTTTGCCAGAAGCTGCGCCATGTGTTCTCCTGCATGTCTGATGCCCAGTGCAAATAGAAATTTTGCCAGTGTGATATTTTTGGTGTTTTTTATGGCATCTATAAGATTTTGGGCGGACTTTTCTCCCATTCTCTCTAAATCGGCAATTATTTTATTATCTAAATCGTATATATCGGCAACATTTTTTATTATGTTTTTTCCTACCAATTGTTCTGCCAGTTTATCTCCCAATCCATCTATATTCATTGCTCTTTTGGAGGCAAAGTGTTTGATGGATTCTTTTATCTGAGCAGGACAGGAGATATTTGGACAACGAAAATATGCACCATCTCTTATAGCATGAGCATGACATACAGGACATTCCTTCGGTTCAGGTTTTATCTTTTCTTTTCCCGTTCTCTTTTCTGTTATGGGTTTTATAATTTCTGGAATGACATCTCCTGCTCTTTCCAGGAATACCTTATCCCCAATGCGAATATCTTTTTTTCTTATCTCATCCCAGGTGTGCAGTGTAGCTTTTGACACCACCACGCCGCTTATATTTACCGGTTCTAATATTGCCACTGGAGTTAAAATGCCCGTTCTTCCTACATTTACTTTGATGTCCTTTATAGTTGTGGTAACTTGCTCGGGAGGAAATTTATAGGCAATTGCCCACCGAGGAGATTTTGTAGTGTGTCCTAATCTGTTTTGATAGTCTATTTCATTTACCTTGAATACCATTCCATCTATTTCATAAGGCAATTCATGTTTTTTCTGGGTAAATGTCTCTTTATATTTGATAGCTTCTTCAACAGACAAACACAACTTGTTTAACTCATTTACTGGCAGTTCCCATTCTTTTAACAGTTCTAATGCCTCACTCTGTTTTTTAAATTGAATATCGGAAGATGTCTCTCTGATGCTGTAAGTGAACATACGCAGGCTTCTCTTTGCCGCTTCCTTTGGATCTAATTGTCTTATTGAACCAGCGGCGGCATTTCTGGGATTGGCAAATAGTGGCAATCCCGTCTCTTCTCTTTCTTTATTTATGTTTGCAAAATCCTGTTTGAACATGATGGCTTCTCCTTGAATATCCAGATAAACAGGTGAGTTTTTCACAATTAGTTTTAAGGGAATATTTTTTATCGTTCTCACATTTTGGGTAACATCTTCTCCAGTTACACCATCTCCTCGGGTCGATGCCTGTTTTAAGATGCCATTTTCATAGATTAAGGAGATAGACAGTCCATCAAATTTCGGCTCTACGCTGTAACTTATATCCTTTTCTGAAGGAAACTTTAAAAATCTCTTTACCTTTTTATCAAATTCTCTCGCCTCGTCCGGCGAAAATGCATCTTCTAAAGAGAACATAGGTATTTTGTGTTTTATTTTTTCGAACTTTTCCAATGGTTTTCCACCTATACGCTGAGTGGGAGAATCCGGCATTTTAAATTGAGGGTACCTTTCTTCCAGAGATTTTAGTTTTCTCATCATCTGGTCATATTCATAATCTGAGATAACAGGTGCATTTAAAACATAGTATCTGTAGTCGTGATATCTTATCTTCTGTTTTAACTCTTCAATATCTTTCTTTGCATCTTCCATTACTTCATCCTATCAAGGTAAAAGTTGCCATTTTCATAAACAACAAATGTATAATGTTCTAAAAAATCACCGCTATTTATATATATCTTTTTACCTTTTTTTAGATACAGAGGTTGGTGAATATGGGCTAAGATTACTACATCCATATCTTTTTCTTCTATGATTTTTAGAGCATAATCTGCAAACATCTTTTCTATGGCACTATTTTTTGCTCTTAGATAATTTTTACTTACATTGCCGGCAATATGAGAGAGTTTCATCATAACAGATGGATATATATTTTTAAAAACATAAAGCATAGCAGGAGATTTCAATATATATTGGCATAGAATGTGTCGCAGGTCTTTTTTATTTATCAAATCTCCATGTTCCAAATAAACATATCTTCCATCAATATGTGCAATATAGTTTTTTCTATAAACCTTCATGTTTAAAAATTTTCCAGCCTCTCTAAATCCGTATTCATGATTTCCTTCAATCATATATATCTTTGTTCCCCACAGAGACAAAAGCTTTAAACGGCTGATTACCTTTCTGTGTTCCTTGTAGAAAAAATGGGGATAGCCTAAATAGAATTCAAATAGATCACCCAAGATATATATTTTGTCAAAATGGCGTGCTTTTTTGTATAAGAATTCTAAAAATAGTTTTTCTCCTTCTGTTTCTCCTTTTCTATAGTGTATATCAGATAGAAATGCGCATCTCATTGGATAAATACTCCCTTTGCTTTCTTTTTCAGAAAATCTAAATAGGTATCCTTATCTTTGGTGGCGATTATAAACTGGCAATGGTTAAGGTTAAACAATGTATCTATAATTTTTCTTCTTCTATCATCATCTGAGGTCAAGAAGGCTTCATCCATAATAAAGAATGCCTCGTTTTTCAGGATGTTTCTTACAAATGCTATTCTTAAAGATAGATATAGTTGGTCTCTTGTCCCATCGGAAAGGTGTAAAGCAGGTAATGTTTTGTCGTTTACAGCTTCAATATTTTTCATCTGTTCATTGTATCTTAACATAGAATAATGATTTTTTGTGATGGATGAAAAAATAGGGGCTGCTTCTTGCTCTACAATGTATTTTATCTTTTCTCCTGTTTCTTTTTGGATATCTTTTAATATTTTATAGGCGACTCCCAAAGCTTCTATTTTATTTTCTATATTTTCTATCTCTTCTTCTGTAATCTTTAATTGTTTCAGTATTTCTGATTCATCTTTATTTTCCAAAGCATGGCGTAATTCCCCTTTTTTCTGTCTATTTTCTTCCATTTCTTGTTGTAGATGTCTTAAATTCTCAGATAGTTTCAAAAATCTTTCTTCATCATATTTTCCAGTTAGCTTCTCCATCTTTTCTAAATTTGCCATTATGGTTTGTTCTTCTAAAGGTGCATCTTTCCCCCATATTTTCAATCTTTCTTCGCAAAACTTTATTTCATCTTTTATTTTTTTTGCTCTTTTTCCCAATGCTTCTAATTCCATTATAGTTCTTACCCTATTTTTGGATAATATACCTTCTATTTTTTCTCTCCTTTCCTCCTTTCCTAATTTTAATTTTTTATTCTCTTCATTTAATTCAGATAATTCTTGTTCGTAATTTTGTATTTGTTTGTATCTTTTGGTCTTAAATAGAGTATATATTGCCCCCAAGAACAGTATCAATCCTGATATTAGGAATAACTTAGATTTCAAAAAGAACAAAACAATACTCAATGCCGTTCCCATGAATAGTAGAATCGTATCTTTTATGCGCCTTTTTTGTATCACATTTATATATTCTTTTTCTCGTTTTATTCCCTCTTGAGTTCGTCTCTGTTCTATTTCTTTTATTTCAATATTTTTCTTTAATTCTTCTTTTTCTTTCCTTAGTTTCTGGATGTTTTGAAGATCTTTTTCTGTCTCTTTGTAACTGTCCAGTTCTGTTTCTAAAAGTGTTATTTCTCTCTTTTCTTCCTTTATTTTTCTGTTTATGGCAATCTTTTTTTCATATTCTTCTTTCTTTTTTAAATTGGATAGACGGTTTAATTCATCACGCCATTCTTCTTTATTTTTTAAATAAATTTGATATTCAATTTCTATATTCTTTAATCTCTTTGCATCTTCTATCATTTTTAGTGTTGTTTCTTTTTTTCTTTGTGCCTCTTCCCATCCTTCAATCAATTCTCCCTTTTTCTTGAAATTTTCACCAAATTTGTTTAAGTAAGAACCCAATGAATGTCTAAATTTTTCTACAATAATATCAAAATTCACCTCTCCCCACAGCTTTTTTTCCATCATTGAAACAAATGTTTTGTTGCCCTGTTTTTCTGTTATGGAAAGCTCCTTTGTTCTCACAAAAAACAGACTTTCAAATAGCCATAGAGGCAATTCTTTGAATTCTTTTATTATTGTGTATAAAGGATAACCGTTTATTTTCCCATTACTTATGGAAAACGTCTTTTCTTTGTAAGAGAAAGAGAGTGTAACTTTACCCTTGTATTTTCTTTCACTCCTTGTTTTTCCAAACAGGGCATATTCTATGCCGTCTAAGATGGTGCTTTTCCCTGCTTCATTTTTTCCATATATCACTGTTATATTTTTATCTAAATCTATCTCTTTATAATTGAATTTTCCAAAGTTTTCTAAAATTAGTTTCTTTAACATTTAGATATAATCTTACATCCTTCAATAAATGCCCTTTTATACAAATCCTTTTTCTGAGGTTCTTTCTCTATATACTGTTCGATCTTTTCATAAAATATTTTACCTATGGGTACAGATAGAATCTCATCTAAGGATTCCACTTTTAATTCTACCTTTATATTCATTTGTCTCAATCTTTCTACCGCGGCGTTTAGTTTTAATGTGTTTTCAGTAAAACCTGTAATTATTACTCTTAGAAAATCATATTTTTGTTTATAATTTATAATTTCATCCATTTTATCTTCTTCATCCCAGCTCCATTCTATGGTTTTGAATTTACTTATACTTTCGATGTTCAATGGTTTTGGGATGATTTTCGAGTCTTCAACTTGTATTATGTTTACATATCTTTCTCCTTCATTGTCAAATGTCAAAGGTTCAATTGTTCCTGAATAGCATAAAGTTGCGTTTCCTATACTATATTCCTTGTAGTTGTGATAATGTCCTAATGCTACATATTTAAATGGGAATTCCACTATATCTTTTTTGTACAGCGGAAAGTAAAGATAATTCTTTAAGGCGGAGGTGAGTTTTTCATCAGACATTATAGAGCCATGTAAAACAGCTAAATCTATATCTTTTTTATCCACAAAGGATAAGACATCTTTACTGTTTTCTCCTTTTTTAAAGGGGTAAAATAGTATCTTTATGCCTTTTATGTTTAGAATTTTAGGTTCTGTAAATATAGTTAAAGGAGGAGAAGAAAACAACTCTTCTATCTTATCTATTCCTTCATATTCATGGTTGCCCAATATAGCCAAAAATGGGGTTTGAGTTTTCCTTATAGTCTCTTTTAATCTTCTTCCATAAACAGAAATACTCTCCTCGTCGTCAAATAAATCACCGGCTACAATGACAAAATCGTAATCTTTGGCAATAGTTATCAATTTTTCTATCTGATTGAAGATGTCTTCCGTTCTTTCCTCTTTTCCGATATGCCAATCTGCAGTGTGAAGGATTTTCAAGCCCATTTTCTTTTTCCTAATACATATTTTACCCATACTATACCGAATATAAAACCACCAATGTGAGCAAACCAGGCTACACCACCCTTAATGGATGCGGCAAGAGAGGCAAATCCGTATAAAAATTGGATTAAAAACCAGAAGACAATGAATACAACAGCTGGTATATTTACGATGGTAATAAACAGAAAGATAGGCAAAAGGGTCAGGATACGTGCGTGAGGAAAAAAACAGACATAAGCTGCTAAAACAGCGGAGATGGCTCCACTGGCACCGATTAGAGGAATAGTGGAAGAAGGAGAGAATAATCCCTGGAATATGGCGGAAAATATACCGCCCAGTAGATAGAAGAGAAGGTATTGCAGATGTCCCATTCTATCTTCTACATTATCACCGAAGATCCATAAAAACCACATATTCCCCAGAATATGTATAAGCCCACCGTGAATAAACATATGGGGCAAGAGTCTCTTTATGGAATCAAAGGCTGAAAAATGTATAAAGAAGAGATTTGGCATGAATGCATGGGTAGAGATAAATGTATTTAGCCTATTGCCTTGAGACATTTCAAATAGAAATACAAATATATTGACCAGGATGATGCTCGTATTGGTTATAGGGAAACTGCGAGAAGGGATATTATCCTTTAAGGGTATCATGTTTTTTTTGCTCTGTATTTTTTAAGGATATATTTTATGATGAAAAACATGGGCAGACTTATTGCCGTGCCTACAATCATGCTGCCTATCCATAAAGGAATGAGTACATCCAAGCCTAAGTGAAGATAGCGGGAAAATGAAAGTGGTTTAATGGCAAAATTAATATCTTTTCCTGTAATAAAAATACCTATTTTATAACATATGTAATATATGGGGATAGCCATTAGATGATTATTGAAAAAACTGCCGAGTACAGCGGCTGTTTTGTTTATGCGAAAGAGAGCGGCTATGCCGAGAGCCATGAAGGTATGTGCGCCGAATGCGGGGGTGATGGAGATGAATATCCCTAATGCTGCACTTTTTGCTACCCTTTCTGGTGTATCATTTAAAGATAGTAGTCCTTTTAATTGTTTTCTGAGTGATTTCAGCCGCATCAAATTATGCCTTCGGTAATTTTTTTAAATAGAAGAATAAGTGCCGCATTTATTCTTCTTTAATTAATTTCTCTTTCAATTTTTTCTTTATCTCGTTTTCTATTTGTCTCACTCTTTCCTTAGAGATATTGTATTTTTTTCCTATTTCCTGCAATGTTCTCTTTCCCTCACCATCCAAACCGTAGCGCATAATAATAATGTCTTTCTCTCTTTCGTTCAGTGAAGATGCAATGATTCTTTTCAGCTGTTCAATAACGGAATCGAGTATAATTTTATCTTCGATACTTTCTTCTTCTATATTCAAGAGATCTATTGCTTCAATAGTTTTTTCTTCGCCTACAGGCACATTCAATGATTCAATTTTTAATTTTGCTTGTTCTGATGAGCGCAGTTCCGCCTCACTTAAGCCCGTGAGTTCTTCAAGTTCCTTCATCGTAGAAGTTGTTTTGTGTTCTTGAAGATATTTGGCTTTTGCTGCCGCTATTTTGCTTTGCTTTGCTTTTATCTTTATGGGTATCTTAATCAGCGTTCCCTGTTCGGCTAATGTTTTAATAATTGCCTGCTTTATCCACCATACGGCATAGGATATAAACCTTATGCCTCTTTCTGGGTCGAACTTTTTTGCGGCTTGAATAAGTCCTAAATTCCCTTCATTTATCAAATCTAATAACGACACGCCATAGTACCTATACTTGCGTGCTACACTGATTACAAATCTCAGGTTTGCTTTAACCAATCTTTCTAATGCTTCTTGGTCACCTTTTTGTATTTTTCTTCCTAACTCTTTTTCCTCTTCTGGTGTAAGCAGGGGAATATTTTTTATACTGTTAAAGTATGCTCGCAGACTTTCTTCATCATCATGT
>JAGMDW010000038.1 GCA_023128455.1 Desulfurellaceae bacterium | reverse complement strand
AGAAGATTTTGATAAGATGATGGCTAAATTATAGCAATAATAAGGTGACTAAGAATAAAAGTCTATATTTCCCCTTCTTTAGTAGATAAATAGAGCCTTCCATCTTCATTTACAATCGCTAAGATAGCTACACGCTTACCCCTTTCATTAAATATTTCAATAAATGCTTTTTCGTTCTGGCTTGATAAACCAATTACAGTATTCCCTTTGGGCGTGACAATTCTTACCTTTTTTGCTGTAATAGTATTAAAATTCATATTTCCTCTATTTCTCGCCCTATTGATAGCCATGAAAAATATCACTACCAGCAAGATAACTATAATCAAAATTTTAACATCAATCACATATCTCCGTCTCATATTAATATCCTCTGCGGATTACAATTCATTCATCCTCCAAGGGTTCAAGAACGATGTCACTTTCTTCTTTTAAAATATTTACTGCACAACTAGCCCACGACTCATCTCTTAAACTCAAAGAAACTTTCATCATATCGTCCTTCTTCCATGGAGCAAGGGTATATACATCCAAATCTAACAGTCTGTCAGCTAAATCCTGTGGTAAATCTGATAAATCCCAAGAACTCTTATAAGCTTTCTTCCAGACTATTTTCCCTAAAACTTCACCATTTTTAGATTTTAATTCATATTCGTTAATCATATCTCCTCCTCATAATCAAACTTTTGCCTCTGTCCAATTCTTTCCCACCCCTATATTTACCTTTAATTGAATGGGAAAATCTATGTCTTCCATTGCGTTTTCAGTGATTTCCTTTACCTCTTCTATTATTTCATCTTCTACCTCTAATAACAATTCATCATGCACCTGCAAAACAATCCGTGCCCTTCCCCTATATTTTTTTAATCCTTCAAAAAGTCTTACCATTGCTATTTTTATAATATCTGCAGCTGTTCCCTGAATAGGCGCATTAACTGCCTTCCTCTGTTCGGCGTTCCCTGCATAATGAAAATATCTCCTCCTGCCAAAATATGTCTTTACATACCCATTTTTTCTTGCAAATTGAATAGTTCCCTCAATGTATGATTTTACCTTTGGAAAACGAGAGAAATATCTTTCAATAAGTGATTTTGCCTCATTTAAAGAAATATTTAAGGTTTTTCTCAGCCTGTTTGCTCCCATTCCATACATAATGCCAAAATTTATTGTCTTTGCGGTGCGTCTCATAGAGGATGTAACCATCTGTTGTTTTACACCGAAAAGATGAGATGCCACCTCACTGTGCATATCTTTGTTTTGTCTAAAAAGAGAAATAAGTTTTTCATCTCGTGAAAGAGCCGCCATAATCCTCAATTCAATCTGCGAATAATCTGAGCAAATAATACTATATCCATCTTCGGCTACCACAGCTTTTCTCAAATCCTCAGGAAATGTATCACCAGTGGGTATATTTTGCAAATTGGGATTAGAAGAAGAAAGTCTGCCAGTAGAAGTTGCTGTTAAATTGAATGTGGTATGCACCCTCCCCTTTTCATCTGCCAAATTTAATAAAGGTTCGACATAAGTATTAAGAAGTTTCTGTATGGTTCTATACTGCAATATATATGCGGGCAGTTCGTGCTTTTTTGCCAGCTCAAACAATGTTTCACTGTCAGTAGAAAAACCTGTCTTTATCTTTTTAGCAGGTTTTAAACCTAAGGATTTAAATAAAATATCCTGTAATTCTTTAGTAGAATTAATATTAAACCTTTTTCCACTTAATGCAAAGATGTTGTTTTTTGTAGATTCTTCTTCCTGAATAAGATTATTCTTTAGATGTAGGAGATAATCTGTATCTACTCTTATGCCATCTTTTTCCATATTGTATATAACAAATTCTAAAGGCTGTTCAATTTCATAAAATAACTTATCCATATCTAATTTATGAATTTCTTCTTTTACCACCGGGTAAAGGCGAAACAACTTTTCAGATAAGGATAATTTCAAAAAATCTGGACAAAGAGAATCTTTTAACAAAAATGTTATGTTTTTTATTTCTCCCTGTGTATCAGAGTTTAAAAGATAGATACCAGCTTTAATATCAAAAAACGGTTTTTTTAAATCGCCTAATTTATGCATAACAGATTTTGCATCAGAGACAATCACCTCATCTACATCACGAATTGCATTATTTACATCACAAGGCGAAACCTCTGTTTCTGTTTCTGTTGTTATTAAAGTGCATTTTTCATTACAAAAAAGAATAACCCCTCTTTCCTTGTTACTTTTCTCATTTTTAACATTTAAATACTTCATAAGAGAAGTGAAATTCAAATCTTCAAATATAGACCTTAGTTTCTCTTTGTTCCATTTTTCAACATGCAACCCTTGCAAATCTGCAGAAATAGGAACATTATCGTCCAATAAGGTAAGTTTTTTGTAATCGCCTAATTTTTCTTTAAATTCGACAAGTGACTTTTTAATCTTCGGCGAAATTTCATCCAAATGTTGAATTATACCTTCTATATTTTGAAAACGATTGAGCAAATCAGCCGCCGTCTTTTTACCAATGCCCTTCACTCCTGGAATATTATCCACCTTATCTCCAACCAAAGCTAAATAGTCCGCTACCTGATGGGGGCAGATACCCAATTTTTGCTTAACTTTATCCTTATCATAAACAATGTCATTAAACGGGTCATATAATTTTATTCTTTCCTTTACTAACTGCATAAGGTCTTTATCCGATGTCACGATGTATATATGAGACGAAGGAGGAAGATGTTTGCACAATGTAGCTATTATGTCATCGGCTTCAAATCCATCTTTCTCAATTACATCTATCCCTAAATTGGATAGTATCTCTTTTATAGCGGGGATTTGTGCCTGTAGATCAGGGGGAGTTGGCGGTCTATTTGCCTTGTATGCTTTAAATGCTTTATGTCTGAAGGTAGGAACAGGAGTATCAAAAGCACAAACCGCATATACAGGATTTTTCTCCTCTAAGAAGGAAATGATGGTGCGTGCAAAGCCAAATATCGCTCCAGTAGGTATTCCCTGTTTAGAAGAAAGCGTCTTTAATGCATAGTAAGAACGGTAAGCAAGAAAACTAGCGTCAATGAGATAGATTTCATACATAGAAGAGCCATTTTTCAAACTCTTTCTTCTTTCCGCGTGCTATATCAAAAAATATACTCTGTAGTTTTTCTGTTATTGGACCTCTTCTACCAATACCGACTGTTCTTCCGTCTATCTCTCTAATGGGTGTAATCTCCGCTGCTGTGCCTGAAAAAAATGCCTCATCAGAAATATACATCTCATCCCTTGTGAATTTCTCGCAACTTACCTCATAGCCCAATGTCTTTGCCACTTCTATGATTGAATTACGGGTAATACCCTCTAAAATAGAAGTCAACGGTGTAGTTTTAATTATGCCATTTCTTATTATAAACACGCATTCTCCGCTGCCTTCCGAAACATACCCCTCGCTGTCCAGCATTATTGCCTCATCATATCCTGTTCTCACCGCTTCCCATTTTGCCAACTGAGAATTCACATACCCCCCACAGGATTTAGCCTTGGTCATCATAGCATTAACGGAACTTCTACTATATGAAGAGACTCTCACTCTCACTCCTTTTTCCAATGCCTCTTTTCCCAAATACGCACCCCAGGGCCATACGGCAATAGCCACCTCTATCGGATTTGACTGGGGGTAAAGACCCATATCCCCATAACCAATAAATGCAATCGGCCTTATATAACCTTCTTTCAGTTTATTTATCCTCATCGTTTCTATAGATGCTTTCATCAACTCATCGTAGGTGTAGGGAAGATCAATGTCGAAGATATGTGCAGAGTTGACAAACCTTTTTATGTGTTCATCTAATCTAAACACAGCTGTTCCTTTCTCTGTTTTGTAAGCACGAATTCCCTCAAACACCCCCAAACCATAATGCAATGTATGGGTGAGAACATGAACAGTTGCCTCATCCCAGGGAACAAATTTTCCATTGAACCATATCTTTTTTGTTTTCTCTACCATTTTAACCTCCCTAAAATGTTTGTTTTAACAACTGCCTTTGGCAGTTGCAAGGAAATGACTTCGTCATTTCCTTGACAAACAAATTACATTCATCTATTTTTTACATGCGGGCGATTAGCTCAGTGGAAGAGCGCTGCCTTCACACGGCAGAGGTCGTAGGTTCAATCCCTGCATCGCCCATCACCTTTATCTTCAATTCTCTCAATTGTTCCTTTTTTACAGTATCAGGAGCATTTGTGAGCATGCATACTGCTCTCTGTGTCTTGGGAAAAGCAATTGTATCTCTAATAGAATTTGCACTAATAATCTCCATCACCAACCTATCCAATCCAAAGGCAATACCCCCATGAGGTGGAGCACCATATTTCAAAGCTTCTAACAAAAATCCAAATTTCTCTTGTGCCTCTTTCTCGCCTATTTTCAAAATCTCAAATATCTTTTTCTGAAGATGTGGTTGATGTATTCTTATGCTTCCTCCTCCTATTTCTACACCATTCAATGTCAAATCATAGGCACGAGACCTCACTTTTGACGGTTCTTTATCCAATAATGGCATATCCTTCTCTATAGGAGAGGTAAAAGGATGATGAACCGATGCATGCCTTCTTCCCTCATTATCCCATTCTAATAATGGAAATTCCAATACCCATACAAAATCATAGGTATTCTGCTTTATTAAATTTAGTTTGTTTGCCAAAGATAATCTCAAGTTCCCTAAACTGCTGTAAACAATATCCTTTTTATCTGCTACAAAAAATAGAATATCTCCCACTTTTCCATCCAATCTGGATATAATATTATCTATCTCCTGTTTTGAAAAAAATTTAATTATAGGAGACCCCAATTCATTTTCCTTTATCTTTATCCATGCCAGACCCTTTGCACCAAACGGTGCTATCTCTTTTTCCAATTCATCAATATCCTTACGGGAAAAATTTGCACATCCTTTGGCATTAATTCCCTTAACTACACCGCCCTTTTCTACCACTTCTCTAAATACCTTAAATCTGCATTCTTTGGCAATATCTGTAATATCCTTTAACTCTAATAAAAAACGCATGTCGGGCTTGTCTGTGCCAAATCTTTCCATCGCCTCTAAATAACTAATTCTTTTAAACGGTGTTGTTAAATCTATACCTTTTGTTTTTTTAAATATCGTTTTCATCAAACCTTCACAGATCTCCATAATGTCATCCTCTCCAATGAATGACATCTCCATGTCTATCTGTGTAAATTCTGGCTGTCTATCTGCCCGTAAATCCTCATCTCTAAAACAACGAGCAATTTGAAAATATCTTTCAAAACCTGCAACCATCAAAAGCTGTTTAAACAATTGTGGAGATTGAGGAAGGGCATAAAACTTACCCGGATTTACCCTGCTGGGAACGAGATAATCCCTTGCTCCTTCCGGTGTGCTTTTTGTTAAAATTGGAGTTTCTATCTCTATAAATCCTTGTTTGTCTAAAAAGTTTCTTACTGCTTTAACAACCTCATATCTAACAATAATGTTTCTCTGCATCTTCTGTCTTCTCAAATCCAGGTATCTATATCTCAGCCTTATATCTTCTCCCACTTTTACATCATCTTCTATCAAAAATGGAGTGGATAAAGAGGTAGAAAGAATTTCAAAATCGGAAACCAAAATCTCTGTCTCGCCTGTTTTTAAATGAGGATTAGTGCTTCCTGGGGGTCTCATTTCCACTTTACCTCTCATTGCTATACAATATTGGTTATGTATCTTATGAGCAAACCTGCATTTTTCACTTGTCTCGGAATCAAAAACAGTTTGCACTATCCCTTCTCTATCCCTTAAATCTATAAATATAATACCGCCGTGATCTCTCTGGCTTTGCACCCATCCACAAAGCGTAACTTCCTTTCCTACTAAACCTTTTGTCAGATCTCCACACCAGTGAGTTCTTACAAATCCCTTAACTCCTTTACTCATCCAACCCCTGCCTTATTACAGATATTATATCCTCTACTCTTACCTTTTTCTGCACAGATTTTTCCAAATCTCTTAAACTAACCGTGTTTTCCTTTATCTCCTCGTCTCCAATGATTAAAACCCATTTTGCCTTCCACTTATTCGCTTTCCTCAAAGCAGATTTTAAACTTCCCGAGGAGATAAATTCGACCTTGAAACCCTCCTTTCTTAAATCTCCTGTTAAAAGAAAGGAAAAGTCGGATGTATCTTTTCCCACCGGAATAACTACAGCATCTACAAATTTATCATCTTCCTTATAATCAAAAAGTTCAATAACTCTCTCTTCGCCAGCCGCAAAACCACAAGCAGGAGTGGGACTGCCTCCCAAATCTTCCACCAAATCATTGTATCTTCCACCAGCTGATACTGTTCCCTGCGCACCCAGTTTATCACTGATAACCTCAAAAACAAATTTCGTATAATAATCCAAACCCCGCACTATTTTCTCATTAACCACAAAATCTATATTCATCTTGGTGAGCAGTCTCTGAACTTCGTTAAAATGATTTCTGCATTCATCACAGGAATAATCCAATATAGACGGTGCAAAAGCTGTAATTTTTTTGCACGATTCTTTTTTACAATCTAATATACGCAGAGGATTTGTATCTAACCTTCGCTGACAATCCTCACATAAAAGTTCTTTTTTCCCCATCAAATATTCTCTTAACACCTTAGTATACGAAGGTCTGCATTTTCTGCAACCGATATTGTTTATCTCTACTCTAACATCCATGTTCAATCTCTTTAATATCTCTGCATTCATCTCCATTATTTCCGCATCTACATAAGGGGAAGACTCTCCGAATGCCTCTACTCCCAAATGATGGAATTCTCTAAACCTGCCTCTTTGAGGACGCTCGTAGCGGAACATAGGTGCAATATAATAAAATTTATGCATACCCTCATGAATTAAATGATGCTGTATAAGCGCTCTTACTACACAAGCTGTACCTTCCGGTCTTAATGTAACAAACTGGTCACTTTTATCCTTAAAGGTATACATCTCTTTCTGCACAATATCCGTATCATTGCCTACACTGCGAGAAAACAATTGCGCTTTTTCCAATATAGGAACTCTAATCTCTTGATAGGCAAAAGACTCAAAAATATCCCTGCATATATTTTCTACAAACTGCCATTTTCTTGTTTCATTAGGTAAAATGTCTTTAAACCCAGGTAAGGATTGAATCACTGCAAAACCCCTTTTTAGTGTAACGAAGATATACTTGGCATCAATTTTTGTCAAGCAAATTTATGATTTGCTTTATGTGGTTACTATTTAAAAATACACTTTTGCTAACAAACCTTTTATGATATATTAGATTTTCAATAAACATGAATATAATGCGGAGGAAATGATGAAATCGCAAAACTTAGATGAAAAAGAAGCACTAATTTATCATGAAATAGGAAGACCAGGAAAAATAGAGGTTATTGCCACAAAGCCCTTTAAAACACAAAGGGATTTGGGTTTGGCTTATACTCCAGGGGTAGCATCTGTATGTTCGGCCATAGAGCAAAACCCATTAGATGCATTTAAATATACCGCTAAAGGAAACCTGGTGGCCGTAGTTACCAACGGCACCGCTGTTTTAGGTTTGGGAAATATCGGAGCAGTAGCTGCCAAACCGGTTATGGAAGGAAAGGGGGTTTTGTTTAAAAAATTCGCCGATGTAGATGTTTTTGATATAGAAGTAGACACAGAAGACCCCGATGAGTTGATATGCACCGTCAAAAGATTAGAGCCTACATTTGGAGCCGTAAACTTAGAAGATATAAAAGCACCGGAATGTTTCTACATTGAAGAGAAACTGAAAGAGATAATGAATATTCCCGTTTTCCACGATGACCAGCATGGCACAGCCACTATAACGGGAGCAGCTCTATTAAATGCATTGGAAATTGCAAAAAAGGATATTAGAAATATAAAAATTGTTGTAAGTGGTGCAGGGGCAGCAGGACTGGCATGTGCCGATTATTTTAAAAGATTGGGTGCAAATGAAATCATCGTTTGCGACAGTAAGGGTGTGATCTATAAAGGTAGAAAAGAAAGTATGAATCCATATAAGGAGAAGTTTGCCGCAGAAACACAAGCCCGCACCTTAGAACAGGCAATGAGAGGAGCAGATGCATTTTTGGGAGTCTCTGCTCCTCATATCGTTAATAAAGAGATGGTAAGGACGATGGGAAAACCACCCATTATCTTCGCCATGGCAAATCCCATTCCAGAAATAGATTATGAAGATGCAAAAGATGCCTGTCCAGATGCCATAGTAGGCACAGGAAGGTCTGATTATCCCAATCAGATAAACAATGTTCTGGTTTTCCCCTTTATATTTCGGGGAGCATTAGATGCAAGGGCAAAAACCATAAACCATGAAATGATGATAGCAGCATCAAAAGCAATAGCAACCTTAGCAAAAGAAGATGTTCCGGAATCTGTTTTAAAAGCATACGGATTAAAGAAGCTAAAGTTTGGACCAGACTACATCATACCCAAGCCTTTCGACCCGCGAGCATTGGAATATGTTGCACCAGCAGTGGCAAAAGCAGCCATTTCATCCGGTGTGGCCCAGATTAAAAAAGTAGAGGAAGAAAAATATAAGGAAGAATTAGAGGCGCGCATAGATAAAGTAAGAATAATAACTCGTTCCATATACAACAGGGCAAAGGAAAATCCAAAAAAGGTGGTTTTTCCGGATAGTGAGGAAGAGGAAATACTGAGAGCAATAAAGATTATCACAGATGAAGGCATTGCTCATCCTATTTTTTTAGGGGAAAGAGAAAACATAGAGAAAAGATTAAAGGAATTAGATATTCATAGAAGCCTATTGGAAAAAGTGGAAATAATAGATCCATTCACATCTAAAAATACGGATAAATATATTATGGAGTACTTTAAATTAAGAGAGAGAAAAGGTATCACCTACAAAGAGGCAGAACGCCTCATAAAACACAGACGCTATTATTTTGGTGCGATGATGGTAAAGCTTGGCGATGCAGATGCCATAGTTGCAGGTGAACCTCATAACTATCCCTATGTAGCCGAACCTATCTTGAAGATTATAGGAGTAAGAAAAGACAATGTGGCAGCAGGTGTATATATGCTAATAATAAGAAATAAGGTTTACTTTTTGGCAGACACGACGATGATTATTGAACCATCAGCAGAACAATTAGCTTACATCGCCATAGAAACAGCCAATCTCTGTAAAGAAATTACAAATACAGAACCAGTAATAGCAATACTTTCCTTTTCCAACTTTGGCAGTAACAGAGAATACCCACAGGTGGATAAGGTAAGAAAAGCCACAAAAATAATAGAAAAACTTCAGCCTTCATTGACAGTAGATGGAGAAATGCAGGCAAACATTGCAGTAGATAAAATCCTGAGAGATAAATTTTACCCATTCAACAACCTAAAAGGAAAAGATGCCAATGTGCTCATATTTCCCGACTTAAATTCAGCAAATATCGCTTATAAATTGGTATACAAATTGGGTGATTTCCACCCTGTGGGACCTATTTTAGTGGGATTAGAAAAGTCGGCACATATATTGGAGATGGGCTCCTCACCTGATTTTATCGTTGATCTAACAGCAATCGCAGTAATAGATGCCCAAGTAAAGGAAAAAGGAGTGTAAAATGAGCTTAACAATTGCACAAAAGATCTTACAACACCATATTGTCAAAGGGAATATAAATGTAGGAGAAATCATACTCGCCCGTGTGGATTTAGCATTTGCCAACGATGTTACCGCCCCTATCTCCATAGATTTTCTCAAAAGAATCGGTGGAAAACTATATGATAAAGAAAAAATAGCCCTTATTCCCGACCACTTTACACCCAATAAGGATATAAAATCTGCTGAACAATGCAAGATAGTCAGAGAATTTGCAGAACAAAATAACATTCCTCATTATTGGGAGGTGGGAGATGTCGGCATCGAACATGTCCTTTTGCCAGAAAAAGGACTAATAAAACCGGGGATGTTAATTGCAGGAGCAGATTCTCACACCTGCACAGGAGGTGCGTTAGGTGCGTTTGCCACCGGCGTAGGAAGCACAGACATTGGATTTGCCTTTGCCACCGGGATGTTATGGTTTAAAGTGCCACCCACCATAAAATTCATCTATGAGGGTAAGAGAGGGAAATGGGTTATGGGGAAAGACCTTATTTTATACACCATAGGGAAGATTGGGGTAAGTGGTGCATTGTACAAGGCAATGGAATTTACAGGTCCTGCTATTAAAAATCTTCCTATGGATGATAGACTCACCATGTGCAACATGGCTATTGAAGCAGGAGGAAAAACAGCTATTGTTGAACCAAACGATATAACAAAACAATATTTAAATGTAGTCGGCGCAAAAGAAGGGATATTCTACAAAAGTGATGAAGATGCAGAATACGATGATATAATAGAGATAGATGTCTCAATTATTGAACCCCAGATAGCGTTTCCACATCTTCCCGAAAATGCAAAACCCATTTCAGAGGTAATGAAAAAAGATATAAAAATAGATCAGGCATTTATCGGCTCCTGTACAAATGGAAGATTATCAGATTTAAGGATTGCCGCAAAGATATTAAAGGGAAGAAAAAGAGATAAACATGTAAGATTGATCATCATTCCTTCCACCCCTCTTATATATAGGCAGGCTTTAAAAGAAGGATTATTTGATATATTCTTAGATGCAGGTGCTGTCATTTCTGCCCCCACCTGCGGACCTTGTTTGGGTGGACATATGGGTGTTTTGGCATCTGGAGAGGTAGCCATATCTACCACCAACAGAAACTTTGTGGGAAGAATGGGCAGCCCCGAGGCCTATGTATATCTATCCAATCCAGCCATTGCTGCCGCATCCGCTGTCTTAGGCAAAATAGGAAGTCCAGATGAACTTTAGGAGGAATAAATGAAAGGAAAGGTATGGAAATTTAAAAACAATGTAGATACGGACGTCATTATTCCCGCCCGCTACTTAAATACATCCGATCCAGGTGAGCTTGCTAAACACTGTATGGAAGATATAAACCTGAATTTCGCAAAAAAGGTAAAAAAAGGAGATATTATTGTTGCCGAAGAAAATTTTGGCTGCGGCTCTTCCCGAGAACATGCACCCATTTCTATAAAAGCCTCAGGTATAGCTTGCATTGTAGCAAAAAGTTTTGCCCGCATATTTTACAGGAATTCATTTAATATCGGATTGCCACTATTTGAATGCAAAGAAACAGATAAAATAAAAGAAGGAGATATTATTGAAGTGAATATATCAACAGGAGAGATAAAAAATATATCAACAGGTGAAACATTTCAGGCCTTACCTATTCCGCCATTTATGCAGGAGTTGGTAAATTTAGGGGGATTGGAAAGCTATGCTAAAAAGTTATCAAAGGAGATATAGATGAACTTTAATATTTCTGTAATGAAAGGAGATGGAATAGGACCAGAGATAGCTAGAGAAGGTATAAAGATATTAAACACCATAGGGGAGAAATTTAACCATAAATTTAATTATATTGAAGTATATGTAGGCGGATGCGCTATTGATAGATTTGACACACCACTACCAGAGGAAACTATAGAAAAGGTGTTGAAAACTGATGCTTTATTTTTCTCATCGGTAGGAGGGCCGAAATGGGAAAATCTGCCTCATGATAAAAAACCGGAAGCAGGACTGCTGGGTATAAGAAAAACCCTGGGTGCATTTGCGAATTTGAGACCGGCAAAGGTATTTAATGAACTGATAGATGCCTCTACATTAAAAAGAGAGATAATAAGAGATATAGATATTATGGTAGTGAGAGAACTCACCAGCGGTATATATTTCGGTAAACCGAAAGGTGTATTCAATTTACCCAACAAAGATAAAATAGGTATAAATACATTATCTTACAAAAAAAGTGAAATAGAAAGAATTGTAAGATTGGCATTTGACATTGCTAAAAAGAGGAGAAAAAAAGTTACCAGTATAGATAAGGCAAATGTACTGGAATCTTCTCAATTGTGGAGAGATACGGCAAATGAGATATCAAAAGATTATACTGATGTAGAGTTGAATCATATGTATGTAGACAATGCAGCTATGCAGTTGGTAAGATACCCAAAACAATTTGATGTTATTGTAGCTGGAAATATATTCGGAGATATTTTGTCTGATGAAGCATCTATGCTCACCGGCTCCATCGGCATGCTTCCTTCTGCATCCGTTGGTGGCTCCGTAGGTATGTTTGAACCCATACACGGTTCCGCACCTGACATTGTAGGAAAAAACATTGCCAACCCTATTGCTCAAATTGAATCAGCAGCCATGATGTTGAGGTATGGATTAAATAGAGAGTTAGAGGCACAAACCATAGAAAGGGCGGTGGAATCCGTCTTAAAACAAGGATACAGAACACCAGATATAATGAGTGCAGGGGAAAAACAGGTAAATACACAGAAGATGGGTGATCTGGTAGCAAAAGCCATAATTGAGGCATGAAGGACATAAATTTTGCAGATGTAGAATTTGTGAGCTCCTTTTCCAAAGCTCCGTTGCGCCTTCCGCTGTTTCAATTTGCATTTGCGGGTCGCTCCAATGTAGGCAAATCCTCTTTAATAAATACAATGCTGGAAAGGAAAATTGCCAAAACCAGCAAAAAACCAGGGAAAACCAGACTTATTAATGTATATAAAATCGGCAATATCTGTTACTTAGTGGATTTGCCGGGATATGGATATGCCAATATATCCAAAAAAATGCAAAACGAGTGGAAAGAATTAGTGGAAGATTATCTTAAATTCAGCAACCTTTTAAAAAAAGTATTTATTCTCATTGATATGAGAAGGGATGTTCGAAACCAAGAGAAGGAATTATTCTTTTGGTTAAATTATCATCATATATCATTCGATATTGTCCTTACCAAGTGTGATAAATTAAATAGAAAAGAATATTCTATACAATTAAAAAAATTCGAATCATTAAACATTCCTTTTTTCATAACTTCCTCTAAAACAAAACAAGGAATAAAAGAACTAAAAAACTATATAGAAAAATTAGTATTTAATTAAAGTATATATTTGCTTAAATCCCTATCCTCTACAATATTAGAAAGTTTTTTCTCCACATATTGAGCATCTATAACAATAGTCTTTTTACCGCTGGATGGCGCATCAAAGGATATATCTTCCAACAATTTTTCTAAAATTGTATGTAATCTTCTCGCTCCTATGTTTTCTGTTTGCTCATTTACCTCTACTGCAAACTCTGCCATCTTTTCTATTGCATTCTTTTTAAAAGAGAGTTTTATGCCGTCTGTCTTCAAAAGCTCCACATATTGCTTTATCAATGCATTTTCTGGTTCTGTTAATATATTTACAAAATCTTTCTTTTTTAATGGTTTGAGTTCTACCCGAATAGGAAACCTACCCTGAAGTTCAGGAATAAGATCCGAAGGTTTAACCGTATGAAAACTTCCTGCGGCAATAAATAGAACATGATCTGTATGCACCGTACCGTATCTTGTATTCACTACACTTCCTTCTACGATAGGGAGAATATCTCTCTGGACACCTTCCCGAGAAATATCCGGACCGGAACCCCCTGTTCTACCTGCAATTTTATCTATCTCATCAATGAATATAATACCCCTTTGTTCCGTTCGCCTTTTAGCCTCTTCTATTATTTTATCATTGTCAATTAACCGTTGCGCTTCTTCCTCTTTCAGCAATCTCTTTGCTACTTCTACCTTCACCTTTTTTCTCTTCTTCTTCTTCGGCAAAAAATTCCCCAACATATCTTTAATATTGGCATCCAGATCCTCTAAATTCGGTGCAAAGATTTCTACCATTGGAATAGGACCAGCAGAGGAAGACTCATTAATAGAAATGTCCACAGTTTTTTTATCTAATTCTCCCTTATGAAGCTTACCTCTAAACTTTTCCCTGGTGTTTTTTATTTTCTCTTTTGCCATAGCATCTTCTGCCTCCTGAGAAGCGCCAATCTCCAGAGGAGGAATTAGTGCATCCAATATCCTCTCTTCTGCTGCTTGTTCTGCTCCTTTCTCCACCCTTTTAAATTCTTCTTTTCTTACCATCTCCATGCTTACCCTTGCCAGATCTCTTACCATAGACTCCACATCTCTTCCCACATATCCTACCTCAGTAAACTTAGATGCTTCTACTTTTATAAATGGAGCATCTGCCAGCTTTGCAATGCGGCGAGCAATCTCTGTTTTGCCTACGCCGGTAGGGCCGATCATGAGAATATTTTTAGGAGTAACTTCCTCTTTTATCTCCGGAGACAGGAGTTGTTGACGATAGTGTGTTCTTAAAGCAATAGCTATCGCTTTTTTTGCTTCGTTTTGTCCAATGATATATTTATCTAAATATTGAACAATTTCCCGAGGTGTAAAATCTTTCATTTATCCTCCAATACATCCACAATGATATTTCCATTAGTGTAAATGCAAATGGAAGATGCAATTTTCACAGCTTCCACAGCAATACTCTTTGCATCTAAATCTGTGTATTTAACCAGCGCTCGTGCTGCGGCCAAAGCATAAGGTCCACCCGAGCCAATGCCGTATAAGTTGTCGTCAGGAGTCATTACATCTCCTGCTCCAGAGATGAGATACATATTATCTCTGTCAGCGGCAATCATCACCGCCTCCAATCTCCTCAAAACTTTATCTGTTCGCCAGTCTTTAGCCAATTCCACTGATGCCCGGGTAAGATTGCCAGAAAACTCAGCCAATTTATTATCCAGACGAGAAAACAGTGTAAATGCATCTGCTGTAGAACCTGCAAATCCTGCCAAAACTTTATCATTATATAGCCTTCTTATCTTCCTGGCTCCAGCCTTTACCACATAATTTCCCATCGTTACTTGCCCATCACAAGCAACAGCTGTTTTTCCATCTCTTTTGACAGCAATAACTGTTGTGCCTTTCATATCTTAGAACTCACTTTTTTAGGCGTTGTTCTTACAAGTAATGGTTTGACTTTTTTTTCAATACAATCGCTATTTATAACACACTTAGTAATATCCTTTTCAGAAGGAATATCGTACATTATATCAATCATCGCATTTTCTGTAATACTACGAAGACCTCTCGCTCCGACTTTTCTCTTAGTAGCCAGCTGTGCTATCTTCTTAATAGCATCATCCGTGAAAAGCAGAGATACACCATCTATCTCAAACAACTCAACATATTGTTTTAATAACGCATTTTTGGGCTTGGTGAGTATTGTTACTAAATCATCTTCACTCAACTCATCAAAAACAGTTGTAATATGCAATCTACCGATGAGTTCAGGTATAAGCCCATAAGACAAAAGATCACCTGTTGTTACTTGTCTTAGTATTTTTCTTGTGTCCTCATTTACCTTGGATTTAATAGGTTCTTTGAATCCTATGCTTGATTGTCCCAACCTTTTCTTTATGATGTCTTCCAAACCACTGAACGCTCCCCCACATATAAACAATATATTTGCTGTATTTATTTGAATAAATTCTTGCTGAGGGTGTTTTCTTCCACCGTATGGAGGAACATTAATTATAGAGCCTTCGATAATTTTTAACAATGCCTGTTGTACGCCTTCCCCTGAAACATCTCTGGTTATAGAAACATTTTCAGATTTTCTGGCGATCTTATCTACCTCATCAATATAAACAATACCTCTCTCCGCCAAAGATACATTGTAATCTGCCGCTTGTAGTAATCTTACCAGTATATTTTCCACATCTTCTCCTACATACCCCGCTTCCGTGAGAGATGTAGCATCAGCAATAGCAAATGGAACATCAAGTATCTTAGCCATTGTTTTTGCCAACAATGTTTTACCCACTCCCGTAGGTCCGATCAACAAGACATTGCTTTTCTCTAACTCTACACCTTTCAGTTGAGGCAACATACTGCGTAGACGGTTAACTCTCTTGTAGTGATTATAAATAGCAACAGAAAGTGTCTTTTTCGCTTTTTCCTGAGAAATTACATATTCATCTAACTGTCTTTTTATCTCCTCTGGTACGGGAAGTTTCTTATCTCCCTGTCTTTTGTTTTTTACCTCATCTTCCGTTAATATACCATTGCACAATACCACACACTCATCACATATATAAACACCAGGGCCGACAATAAGTTTCTTCACTTCGCTTTGTGTTCTGCCGCAAAATGAACATCTCAACTCATTATTCGTTTCTTTCATTCTTTTCCCCTCTTTTAATTAATATTTCATCAAGTATACCGTACTCTAATGCCTCCTCCGCACTCATAAAGTAATCCTTCTCCGTATCTCTTTCAATAGTAGATATTCTTTTACCAGTGTGAAAGGCGAGAATCTTATTTAGGTCTTTTCTTAATTTAAGTATCTCTCTAGCATGAACCTCAATTTCTGTAGCTTTGCCCTGGACTCCTCCTGCAGGTTGATGAATCATTATTCTCGAATGCGGCAACGAATAACGCTTCCCTTTCTTTCCTGCCGCCAAGAAAATAGTAGCCATGGATGCTGCCTGTCCTATGCATATAGTGGCAATCTGCGGCCTTATATACTGCATTGTGTCATAGATGGCAAAGCCTGCAGTGATAACACCTCCTGGACTATTGATATACATATAAATATCCTTATCGGGATTCTCAGATTCCAAAAAAAGTAGCTGACTGATAATAGAACTTGCTATCGCATCATCTATAACACTTCCCAAGATAACAATTCTTTCCTTAAGAAGTCTGGAAAATATATCATAAGCCCTCTCTCCACGCGGTGTTTTTTCAATAACAATAGGCACTAACCCCATTATTGCTCCTTAAATATTGCATTTTTGTAGAGAAAATCTACTACTTTTTCACTTAATGCATCCGTTTTAACCAAGGACAATGCATTTTCTTTTACATACCTTTCGTAAAGCTCATCAACAGAAAAACCTTTCATTTGTGCTTCTTTGCTTATAAATTCCTTTAGCTCTTTCTCATTAATACTCATCTTTTCTTTGTCCGCTATTTTAAGGAGAATAAATGTTGTTTTCACTCTATTCTTTGCCTCTGGCTCAAATTTTTCTCTCATCTCAGAATGTTTATATTCTTCCTGCCTAATGTCAACTCCTCTGTAATGTAGCTCTCGTAGATAGCCCATGATCGTCGCACTTGTTTCCTGTGTCACCAAACTATCAGGAAGATCAAAATCATATTGTCCAAGTAATTTTTCCATCATTTCATCCTTTTCTCTTGCTTCTTCTTGTTCTTCTTTTGTTTTTTGTATTCTTTCCCTGAGTTTTTTCCTTAAATCCTCAATTGTATTAAGACTTTTGTCTATCTTATTGACAAACTCATCATCAGCAGGAGGAATATGCTTTTCTCTTGCTGTCTTAAGACTTATGACAAATGTAACCTTTTTATTTCTCAATGTTCCGTCAGAATAATCCTGCGGAAATTGTTTTTCAAAAGACTTTTTTTCTCCTACCTTCATGCCCACAATTTCTTTTTCCATTCCTTCAACCTTAAGATTTCCTCTGCCCAATTCTAAATAAACATTATCTCCGCTTATACTATCTATCTTTTTTTCTCCTTCCCTTGCTTCCACATCTATTATTACTACATCACCATTTTTAACTTCTCTTTGTTTTATATCCTCTAATTTAGCAAAGGCACTCTGTAAACTGTAGATCGCTTTTTCTACATCTTCATCTGTAACTTCCACTTTCCTTTTTTCTATCTCTATTCCTTTATATTCTTTTAATTCAAATTTTGGTCTTACATCTACTATAATATTAAAGGAAAATGGAGTATTGTCCTCATTTTTCAAATCAGTAAACACAGGTTCGGATACCGGTTCCAATTTATACTTGTCAGTTGCTATCTGATAACCATTTTTTAAAAGCTCTTTTGTTGTATCCTGTTTTGCTTCTTCTCTATATTGCTGTAATACCAGGGTTCTTGTCGCCCTCCCTTTTCTAAAACCTTTTATAGTTACATTTTTTCTCAAGCGATCTACATATTCATCAAACTTTTGCGCAACTCCCTCAAAAGGCAATTTCATATAGATTTTCTTTTTAGTTGGTTTTACATCTTCAATTGTAGAACTCCACATCTGACTACTCCTTATCTTAATTTGAGCAAAGTTTATCAGACACATATTAAAAGGTCAATGCCTGAAACATCTAACATGCGTAAACACCATAGACATCTTACATTCATTCGCTTTATCTATCACCTCTTTATCTCTTATAGACCCGCCAGGCTGAATAATGGCTCTTATGCCTATCTTGCTAGCCAATTCAACAGAATCAGCAAAAGGAAAGAACCCATCCGATGCCATTACGGCACCTTTCAGTTTGTGTTTTCTAATAGAAGCTTTCAACTCAGCTACCCTTAAGGCATCTATCCTGCTTGTTTCTCCCCCACCTATAGCCAACACCTGTTTTTTGTTGGTTATAACTATGGCATTAGATTTCACATGTTTTACTATTTTCCAAGCGAAAAATAGGCCTTCTTTATCTCCTTCACTTAAGGTTATATTTGTTACTACATCAAAGTTTATCTTTTTTCCATCATCTGTCTGTTGAGCAAGATAACCGCCACATATAGTTTTCACATCCCATTTACTTATATCCGTATCCATTGAAATCTTTATAATTCTCAAATTCTTTTTCTTAGCTAAGATATTTAATGCATCTTGAGTAAAGGAAGGCGCTATTATCACTTCAAAGAAATCCCTTATAACCTCTTCGGCTAATGCTTTATCTACACCTTTGTTGCAACCAACTATACCTCCAAAATAAGATATATTGTCTGATGCTTTTGCTCTCAAAAAAGCTTCTTTAACATCTTTCCCACATGCAGCACCACAAGGATTACTATGTTTTATTATCGCCGAAAATGGCTCATTAAATTCCTTTAACAACCTAAAAGTAGCGTCAATATCAGAGATGTTATTAAAAGACAATTGCTTTCCGCCTATAACATCAAAAAACTTAGTCTTCGGTTTTCCATACAATATCGCTTCTTGAGTAGGATTTTCTCCATACCTTAGAGAATGTATAAATTTTAGAGGTAAGGCAAAGTCTCTTTTTATATCATCCGCAAAATAATTGTTAATCATAGCATCATAATATGAAGTAAGGGAAAATGCTTTACCAGCCAGATATCTTCTTGACTCATAAGAAACAAAACCTTTGTTTTTTATGAGTTCTTCTGTTATTAACTGATAATCTTTAATGTCGGCAAGAACAACTACATATTTAAAGTTTTTTGCTCCCGCACGCAGCAAAGCTACTCCACCAATATCTATATTCTCAATAAGTCTATCTTCACTCTCACCTATCATCTTTTCAAAAGGATAAAGATTCACCACCACCATATCTATAGGCTTTAGCGAAAATTTTTCAAATTCTTCCCTGTTGTCTCGGGGGCCAAGAATAGCTCCAAATATATTTGGATGTAGTGTTTTAACTCTACCCTCAAACATTTCAGGAAAACCCGTAAGCTCTCCAACAGATGTCGTATCTATTCCATTTTTATGCAAGAAATGTCTTGTGCCTCCAGTGGAAATAATTTCTACATCCAATCCTGACAATGTAGAAGCTAAATCCTCCAATCCTCCCTTATCAAATGTGCTAATCAGCGCCCGCTTTACTTTTACCATTTCCTACCTCCTCTAAATATATTATCTCATAAAAAAAGAATTGACAATATTTTATGCTATATTATATGTTAAGGTTAGATGAAAACATTTACGAGTTCCTCTCCGAAACAAACCTTTATTCTTGGAAAAAGATTGGCAAAAATTGTAAAAAGAAAATGGATGAAAGAAAAAGGTAATATAGTTATCCTTGTAATAGGAGAATTGGGGGTGGGAAAAACACTGTTTACGCACGGATTTTTCACTGGTCTGGGATATAGAGAAACAGATTTTTGTGGCAGTCCATCATTTATTATTGTAAATGAATATAAAGGATGTATCCCATTCTATCACATAGATTTATATAGACTAAAAACAGTTGAAGGGATAGAAGAAATCTTTGAAAAGGAAGGGGTAATTGTTTGCGAGTGGGGAGAAAAAATAGAAAATGTGATAACATTTCTTTGGAAAATAGAATTTACAATTTTAAACAATAAAAGAATAATAAAAATAACATGAAAATAACGACGGAAACGAAATTGTATGGAATTATAGGACACCCCATAAAACATTCTATTTCCCCCAGTATTCACAACTTCTTGTTCAATTATTTTCACATAGATGCCGTGTACGTAACATTTGATGTTGAACCTTATATGTTAAAATATACGGTAAATGGCTTAAAAGCACTAAAAATCCAGGGATGCAATATTACTTTGCCCCACAAAGAGAAAATCATGAAATACATAGATGAGGTAGATGAAGAAGCTCGCATTATAGGGGCAGTAAACACAATAAAACTTGAACAAGGTAAAATTAAGGGTTACAATACAGATAGCAGAGGTTTTCTTGCATCATTGAAAAAGTATGTTCCTGATATAAGGAGGAAAAAGATAGCAGTAATAGGAGCAGGTGGGGCGGCAAAGGCCGTTGTATATGCACTATTGAAAGAAAATGCTTTTGTTAGCGTATTCAACCGCACCCATGAAAAAGCTGTAAAATTAAAGGAAAAATTTAAAAATATAGAGGTGTATCCACTTTCACAGAAAGAGATGTTAAAGGATGCAGAAGTAGTAATAAATGCCACATCTTGTGGCTTAAACAAAGATGATGAAATGCTTTTTTCGCCTTCTATCTTAAAAAAGGATGCTGTTTTTTATGAACTTATCTACAATGAAACTCCACTACAATATGAAGCAAGAAGAGAGGGAATTAAAACTATAGATGGGAAAGGCATGCTTATAGAACAAGCATTAATTTCATTTTATATATGGACAGGCAAAAGAGCATCATCAAACCAATTGGGGGGAATTGTTTAAATGAGTATTCCGTTAAGAGAATTACTTTTAAGCTCAGGGAAAATCAATAAAGAGCAATTGGATATTGCTTTGGAAAAACAAAAGAAAACGGGAAAAGAAATAGGTGTTATATTGGTAGAAGAGGGTATTATTAGCGGGGATGAGTTAGAGTTTTTCTTACAGAAACAGGCAAGCTTTGAATTCATGGATTTAGGAAAAAGCGAGCTGTACTCCTTTTTGCAGGCAGATACCAGTGAATTTGTAGATTTAAAAAAAATTACAATAGAAGACAATATCATTAATTTAATACCAGTAGGTGTAGCTAAGAAATACAAATTGATTCCCGTAGCAGAGGAAAATGGGAAAATAAAGGTAGTCATGTCCGATCCTACAAACATTGTCGCTTTAGAAGATATAAAGCAAATAATAGGCAAGGAAATTATACCTCTCATCGCATCAGAAAACTCCATAGCTGAGGCGATAGACAAATATTACAAAAAATCTAAAGAAAGAGATGTTCTCCAGTTTAAGCAAAAGACTATGAACTTAGACTTAGATAAGGAAATAAAAGAGATAGATGTAATAGAAGCTCCAACCGACATAGAGCGAGAAGAAGAAATAGCAGGAGAGAAAAAGGCAGGAGAGGCACCGATCATAAGATTTGCAAATAAGATTATACAAGGTGCAGTAGAGAGAGATGCATCAGATATCCATTTAGAACCATACGAAAAGCTGTTTCGCATAAGGTATAGAATAGACGGTATATTATATACAGTGATGGAGCCACCGAAAGCTATTTTCCCCGCTTTGTCTTCACGATTCAAAATCATGTCAAAATTGAACATTGCAGAAAAGAGATTACCTCAGGACGGGAGAATTAAGTTGAAGGTAAGTGGTAAAGATATTGATTTCAGGGTATCCACCGTTCCTACCATATTTGGAGAAAAGGTGGTTTTGCGAATCTTAGACAGAGCAAATGTTACGGGACTCGACTTAGAAGACTTAGGATTTGAAGAAGAAGACATTAAAAAGGTTAAAAAAGTAATTGAAGCCCCGTATGGAGTGATTTTGGTGACGGGCCCTACAGGGTCAGGAAAAACAACCACCCTTTATACGGTATTGGATAAGATCAATAAAGAGGGGGTAAATATCCTCACCGTTGAAGATCCCATAGAATATAACATAGAAGGCATAAACCAAGTTCAAATAAAAGAAGAAATTGGTCTCACTTTTCCTCGTATTCTACGATCATTTTTAAGGCAGGATCCAGACATAATAATGATTGGAGAAATCAGAGATGGGGAGACAGCAGAGATTGCCACAAAAGCAGCGCTGACAGGTCATCTTGTACTTTCTACACTACATACCAACGATGCTATTTCTACTATTGCACGACTTATAGATATGAAAATAGAACCTTACTTAATAGCAAGCACCTTAATTTTAGCTCTTGCCCAGAGACTGGTAAGAAAAATATGCTCCTATTGCAAAAAAGAAGCAGAAGTTCCACCCGAGACACTGAGAAAACTCGGTTTAGATGAGAAAACAAAAGTATACAAAGGAGAAGGTTGTTCCTACTGTAATAACATTGGGTATAAAGGGCGGACATCCCTATTCGAGGTTATCCCTATAACCGGAATGATTAAGCAAATGATCCTGAAAGGGAAAAACTTAGAGGAAATGAGAAAAGAGGTAATAAAAGAGGGTAATTCCACATTAAGAGAAAATGGAATTAAAAAGGTAAAAGAGGGCATAACCACTGTGGAAGAGGTCCTGCGAGTAACTATGGATGTGGAAAAATGAAGATCAATCTAACTGAACTTTTAAAGAAAACTATTAACTTA
>JAGMDW010000037.1 GCA_023128455.1 Desulfurellaceae bacterium | reverse complement strand
CAAAAAGAATATGTGGAGATGATAAAAATTTCGGCAGACAATTTGTTGGGCATTATAAATGATGTTCTGGATTTGTCTAAGATTGAATCAGGACGACTTGAAATTGAAGAAACAGAATTTGATTTGAGAGATGTTATAGAGGTAACAACTATCGGTTTGGTAACCCAGGCATCTAAAAAAGGACTTGAGCTTTTGTGTCATATAAATCCTGAGGCGCCAGCGCATATTATCAGTGATCCTACAAGACTGCGTCAAATCCTGATTAATCTCATCGGCAACGCCATAAAATTTACAGAAAAAGGTCAAATTGTGGTTGATGTAGAAGTAGAAAAGAGAAAAAATAACAAAGCAATTTTAAGGTTTTGTATTTCTGATACAGGGATTGGTATTCCTAAGGAAAAACAGGTGAAGGTATTTGAGAATTTTACCCAGGTGGATAGTTCTACCACCAGACAATATGGAGGCACAGGATTAGGGCTTACTATTTCAAAACAATTGGTAGAGAAAATGGGAGGTAAAATCTGGGTAGAAAGTGAAGCAGGGAAAGGGAGTAATTTTTATTTTACCATTTCTTGTTCTGTAGTTGAAAAAGCAAAGGAAAAGGAGGATGTTGCTACACCAGAAATAAGAAATCTCAGGGTTTTAATTGTAGATGATAATGCTACAAATCGTCTGATTTTGAGGGAGATAGTTTCTGGCTGGGATTTTTTATCAACAGGAGTAGAAAATGGTTTTTCTGCTTTAGAACAATTAAAAAATAATTCTTATCAGTTGATTTTGTTGGATAAGAGTATGCCGGGTATGGATGGATTTGAGGTAGCAAAAAAGATAAAGCAGATGCCGAAATATGCTGATGTGCCTATTATTCTTTTGAGTTCAGCCGAAGAGAAAGGTCATAGAAAAAGGGCTAAAGAATTGGGAATTTCGGATGTCTTAATAAAACCTGTGAGATGCTCCAAACTCTATGACAGCATTGTAAGTGCTTTAGTAAAAAAAGAAAAAGCGAAAGTGCCGGAGACAAAAATTGAATCTGCACTTAAAGGTAATCCCTTAAAGGTTTTGTTAGCAGAAGATAATTTAATCAATCAGAAATTGGCAGTGAGGATTTTAGAAAAGCAGGGCTGGAAGGCAACAGTTGCAAATAATGGTAAAGAGGTAGTAGAATGGATAGAGAAAAACGGATTTGATTTTGTGCTTATGGATGTCCAGATGCCAGAGATGGATGGATTAGAAGCCACTAAAGAAATAAGAGAAAAAGAAAAAATAACAGGAAAACATATTCCCATTGTTGCCCTTACCGCTCATGCTTTTATGGAAGATGAAGAAAAATGTCTTTCCGCGGGGATGGATGGATATGCAACAAAACCTATTAAGATTCAAGAATTGTTTAAAATAATAGAAGATGTTTTAAAGGAAAAACTATAATTTGAGGGAATATGGAAAAACCAGTATTTGACTTAAATAAAGCATTAGAGATGGTAGATGGAGATAAGGAGTTTTTAAAGGAATTGGTGGAACTATTTAAGAAAGATTATACTGAAAAATTGGAAGAGATTTCTTCTGCTATACAGAAAAAGGATTTCAAAACTATTGATGAGGTTGCCCATAGTTTGAAAGGAGCATCTGGTAATTTAGGTTTAATGAGGATTTATGAATTATCATTTGAGATAGAAAAGATGGGGAAAGAGTTTAAATTGGAAGGTGTAGAAAAGATTTACGAGGAGCTGAAAGAAGAACTCAATAGGTTTAAAGAATTTGTATCACAACCAGGATGGGAGGAAGGGTGAAAATCCTTATTGCAGAAGATGATGAAATTACTCAGTTGATTCTACAAAAGCTTCTGGAAAGGGAAGGTTATAAAGTAATTCTTACCAATAATGGTTTGGAAGCCTGGAATGTTTTTCAGCAGAAAAGGGAAGAGATTGATATGGTTATCACTGATTGGCTTATGCCAAAGATGGATGGCTTGGAATTGTGTAAGAAAATAAGGAATTTAGATGTATCTCATTATGTATACTTGATTTTTATTACAGTGAGAGAAAGGAGAGAGGATGTTGTAATAGGTCTTGAAGCAGGGGCAGATGATTATATTCCAAAACCCTTTGATCCTCATGAGCTTTTATCTCGAATAAGGTCAGGGGAAAGGGTGATAGAAATTGATAAGCGACAGAGAAAAGTACAAAAAAAACTTGAGTGTCTTTCTCTTAGCGATGAGCTTACGAAAGTGTTGAATAGGAGAGGAATATTTGGGCGGTTAAGGGAAGAGGTGGATCGCGCAACCCGTGAGAAATATTTATTTAGTGTAATGATGCTGGATATTGATAATCTTAAAGAAACAAATGATAGATATGGGCATGATACGGGAGATAAAGTGCTGTGCGAGGCGGTTAGAAGAATTAGAACTTGCTGTAGGCCTTATGATGCAATGGGTAGATATGGAGGGGATGAATTTTTGATGATTGTAGCAGCAGAAGAGAAAAGCGTGGCTTATAAATTTGCTGAACGCTTTCATATGGCGATTTGTGAAAAACCTTTTGAGATAGATAATGAATGCGTGAACATTACTGTGAGTATAGGGGTAACTTTTGTGAGCACATTAAATTATGAGCCTGAAGAAATAATAAAAAAAGCTGATGAATGTCTCATTAAAGCAAAAACAACAGGGAAAAATATGATAGTAATTCAAGAGATTTAATATGACAAATCTGCGATTTGCCGTAAAAAACAGAGTTTTTTTATGAAATTTTTAATAGTGGAAGATGAAGCTGTTTCTCGTCTGCTTTTGCAAAGGATATTGCAAAATCAAGGATATGAGGTTTTAGTTGCAAAAGATGGTCAGGAAGGATGGGAGATTTTTCAAAAAGAAAAGAAAAATATTTATTTGCTTGTCGTTGATTGGATGATGCCTGTGATGAATGGCTTAGAGCTGTGTAAAAAAATAAGAAAAGCAGAGACATCACATTATGTTTATATCATATTTCTTTCGGCAAAAGGAGAAAAGAAGGATATTGTCAAAGGACTTAAAGCAGGAGCAGACGATTATTTAACAAAACCATTT
>JAGMDW010000036.1 GCA_023128455.1 Desulfurellaceae bacterium | reverse complement strand
TTTTATACTAAGACAAATAAATTTTGAAGGAGGTTTCTTATGAAAAGGATTTTTGTATGTGTGCTTGCTTTACTCTTATTCAACACTATCTCATTTGCAGGGGAAAAATTGGTAATCAAAGGTTCTACCACAGTTCTGCCTATTGCCCAGAAGGCAGCCGAGACATATATGAATACGCACCCGGGTGTCAGTATTTCTGTATCGGGTGGGGGTTCGGGAACAGGAATAAAGACTATTCTGGATGGTATAGTGGATATTGCCGACTCATCCAGGGAAGTAAAGCCGAAAGAATTTGAGTTGGCAAAGGAAAAAGGAATGATTCTTACTGTTCATCCTATTGCACTTGATGCTGTGGTGCCTGTTGTAAATCCGAAGAATTCTGTTGGAAACCTCACACTAAAACAACTACATGATATCTACACTGGCAAAATCAAAAATTGGAAGGAGGTGGGAGGTAAAAACATAAGGATGGTGGTTATATCCAGGGATTCTTCTTCGGGAACATTTGAGGTGTGGAATAAGAAGGTTATGCATAAAGACCGTGTTACCCCTCGTGCCTTACTTCAAGCATCAAATGGTGCTGTAAGGGAAGTGGTTGCAAAAAATAAGAATGCAATTGGCTACATTGGATTGGGTTATGCGAACAAACAGATAAAACCTGTGAGTATTGACGGTGTAATGGGCAGCAGAGACAGTGTAAGAAAAGGAAAATATCCGGTATCAAGAATTCTATATATGATTACATCTGATAGTTCAAAACAAGCGGTATCTTACAATTTTATAGGGTTTGTTTTAAGTTCTGCCGGGCAACAGATAGTGCAGCAGGAAGGATTTATCAAACTCAGATAAATATCAGGAGGGGCTATAGCCCCTCCTACAGTGGGGTCTTCATTGAAGGAAAAAATTTATAAAAACATTTTTTTGATTGTAACAGCATTTTCACTGGTAATCCTTTTTTTGATAGCCCTTTTCTTGTTTGCAGAAGCTCTTCCCCTTTTTAAAAATGTAAGCCTTATTGACTTTCTGTTTGGTAAAATGTGGTATCCCACAATGTCTCCTCATTCATTTGGAATACTACCTTTAATCTTAGCTTCTTTTTATGTTTCTTTTCTTTCTGCAATTATATCCATTCCATTGGGAATTGCCTTTGCAGTGTATTTGTCTGAACTCGCTCCAAAGGGAATTAAAGAAGTTCTGAAACCCTTAGTAGAACTTATCTCGGGTTTTCCCAGTGTGGTTTTGGGATTTTTTGGAATGGTGGTGATTGCACCCTGGATGACAAATAAGTTGAGCCCATTTTTTACCGAAACGATACCAAATTTTTTATCATTTCTTCACTTGAGCTATCTGTCAAATTTCTTTGCCAATAATCTCTATATAGATGTGGGACTAAACATAACAAGTGCCTCCATTATGCTTGCCTTTATAACTATTCCTACCATTGCTTCACTAAGCGAGGATGCCCTTTATCTTGTTCCGAGAACATACAAAGAAGCATCCCTCTCCTTGGGCGCTACAAAGTGGGAAACGATAAAAAAAATTGTTTTACCTGCTGCTTCGAGTGGCATAGCAACGGCTGTTATGCTTGGTGTGTCCAGAGCAATGGGTGAAACTATGATAGTTCTGATGACTTGCGGGGGAGCGAGTATGATACCGGTAAGACCATTTGACCCTGCAAGACCTTTGCCTGCCGCCATTGCTGCAGAGATGGGAGAAGCACCATACCATTCTCTTCATTATGAGGCACTCTTTGGTATCGGCGCTGTGCTGTTCATTTTGACTCTCATCTTCAATATTCTTTCCGATATTGCAAGAACACAGGGGGAGAAAAAGATGAAAGGAAAATCTGTATGAATAAAAGAAATTTTTCTCAAGGTTTAAACTTCATAATTATAAAGATAAGCGTTTTTGTTGTTGTAGCATTTCTCTTTTTTATAATATTTCATATATTCAGAAATGGTATCTCGTCTATAAGTATAGATTTTTTAACTAAACCCCCCACTGATTCAATGACAAGGGGCGGCATATTTCCCGCTATAGTAGGAACATTCTGTCTCTCTATTGGAGCTTTGATTGTAGCTGTTCCGATGGGTATAATCTCTGCAATCTATTTGAGCGAATATACAAAAGGAGGTCTGTTTTTAAGGATTTTGAGATTGGGAATAAGAAATCTGGCAGGTATTCCCAGCATCGTGTTCGGACTGTTTGGATTGGCTCTCTTTGTTATCAAATTTGGCTTTGGTTCAAGCCTGCTTTCAGGTTCATTAACACTCGGTTTCTTGATTCTACCGACAATTATTGCAGCAACAGAAGAGGCCTTGAGAGGCATACCACAGGATTTTAGAGAAGCGTCTTTAGCATTAGGTGCCACCAAAGTTCAAACCATATTCAAGGTTGTTTTACCCGCAGCGTTGTCTAACATTGTAACGGGAATCCTTTTATCCGTGGGTCGAGTGGCAGGAGAAACTGCTCCCATAATGTTTACAGCAGCAGCGTTTTACAAACCTGCCCTACCTACATCTGTCTTTGATGAAGTTATGGCTCTTCCCTATCACATCTATACTTTAGCTACAGAGGGTACACATTTTGAACAAACCCTGCCCATTCAATACGGCACCTGTCTGGTGCTTTTAGCGCTTGTTGTCTTAATGGACATTGCGGGAATATGGATTAGATTAAAAGCAAGAAAAAGTAAAAAATGGTAAAGATAAAAACTACGAATTACAATTTGTTTTATGGGTTAAAGCAGGCACTTTTTGATATAAATATGGACATATATAAAAATAAGATTACGGCTATAATTGGTCCGTCCGGCTGTGGAAAATCCACACTTCTGCGTTCCTTCAATAGAATGAATGACTTGATAGATGGCGTAAAGGCAAAAGGAGATATCTTTATAGATGATAAATCAATATATAAGGATTGGGATGTAGTTGAATTAAGGAGGAAAGTGGGTATGGTTTTTCAAAAACCTAATCCATTTCCAAAGAGTATTTTTGATAATGTAATATATGGTCCAAGAACATCTGGCATAAAAGATAAAAGAAAATTAAATGATATAATGGAAAAAAGTCTCAAACAGGCTGCTTTGTGGGATGAGGTGAAGGATATATTGAGGCAGAGTGCAATGAGTCTCTCTGGGGGTCAACAACAGAGGTTATGTATAGCCCGAGCCTTTGCCGTTAAACCTGAGATTATACTTATGGATGAAGCAACCAGTTCTTTAGACCCTATTTCCACAGCAAAAATTGAGGAGTTAATACTGGAGTTGAAAAAGGATTATACCATAGTCGTAGTGACACATAGTATGCAGCAGGCGGCAAGAATGTCTGATTACACGGCTTTGCTCTATTTGGGAAAATTGATAGAGTACGATAAAACAGAAAAGATATTTACTTCTCCGTCCAATGAAATCACAAAAAATTATGTAACGGGGAGGTTTGGATAAATTATGTTTCTGGATGATGAGTTGAGAGAATTGAAATTAAAGCTCTCTAAAATGGCAGATATAGCTATAGATATGGTAGAAAAATCTATGAAAGCTTTAATTGAAAGGGATTCTGATTTGATTAAAATGGTGGTAGAAACGGATGATGCCGTTGATAGCTTAGACAATGAAATAGATAGTCATTGTCTGAGGCTGTGTGCGTTGAAACAACCGAAAGCAGACGATTTGCGTTTAATACTCTCTTCCCTCAAGATAAATATTGCCATTGAGAGAATAGCCGACAATGCTGTGAATATGGCAGAGTGGGCGGAGAAGATAAATAAACAGCCACAGTTAAAACCATACATAGATCTTCCGGCGATGAAAGAAACTAGTATCTTAATGGTAAAAGATGCCTTAAACGCCTTTTTCACCAAGGATACAGAAAAAGCAAAGAAAGTTATCTTGCTTGATGATAAGGTAGATAATTATGAAGTTCAGATAATACGGGAGCTTATGACTTATGTAATGGAAAACTCTGAAAACATATCACGTGCAATATGGTTGATGTCCATAGCCCGAGCTCTGGAGAGAATAGCAGATCAAGCCACAAATATAGCAGAACAGGCAATCTTCGTAACAGAGGGGAAAATATATAAACACCACAGAGAGAGAAAATGAAAAAAACAATTCTCGTCATAGAAGATGAAAAAGACATAAGAGAACTTATCCTGTTTAATCTTCAGAAAGAAAATTATGAAACCATAGGTGCAGAAGATGCGAATGAAGCACTTTTAACATTGAGAAACAATATTGGAATAGATCTTATATTGCTGGATTTAATGTTACCCGGCCTTCAGGGTGAGGAATTTTTAAGACTACTCAAATCCGAAAAAAAATTTGCAACAATTCCTGTGATCATAATCACTGCAAAATCTGGTGAAAAAACGATGGTAAACAATTTGAATGCAGGGGCGGACGATTTTTTAACAAAACCATTTAGTATAAAAGTCCTCATAGCAAAGGTTAAGGCTGTTTCAAGAAGATTTTCTCCCGAATTTAAAATTGTAGAAAGATACGGAATAGAATTGGATACAAAAAGTCATACAACTTCAGTAGATGGCGAAAAGGTAGAGTTGACAAAAACAGAATTTGATCTGCTTATGTTGTTTTTAACCAATCCGGACAGGGTGTTTACGAGAGACGATATACTAACCCTGGTGTGGAATTTAGATGCTGATCTAAATACACGGACGGTTGATGCTCATATCTCAAATTTGAGAAAAAAACTCGGCAGAAAAGGAAATCTCTTAAAATCTGTTCCTAAGATAGGATATAAACTGGTAAAATGAAATGGTTTATAAAAATATTTAGCTATCTATCTATATTTTCTCTGTTTATTATTCTTTTATCCGTAATCTTTTTTAATTCTCAACTCAAAAGAATATCCAAGCAAGAAGGTATAAGAAACCTGAATAATACCTGTCTTTTGGTTAAAGACATCGTAAAAAATAGTAAAGTGGATGAAAAACTTCACAAAAAGATCGCAAAATTTTCCAGGCAGAGCGGTATGAGAATCACAATCATAAGAAAAGACGGTGTAGTTTTAGATGACTCATTTTTGAAATTGAGCGATGTTAAGAACATGGAAAATCACATCAATCGCCCCGAGATCATACTTGCTATGAAAAATGGCAAAGGTTTCTCTGAAAGATTCAGTCATACCCTGAAAAGGGATATGATGTATCTTGCCGTATATGATGGCGACAAAATAATAAGGGTAGCTTATCCTAAAACCTTTATCGCATCTATTACCAAT
>JAGMDW010000035.1 GCA_023128455.1 Desulfurellaceae bacterium | reverse complement strand
GAGGCGCTGCAGAAGAGTGAAGCAAGGTTAAAAGAGGCTGAAAAGTTAGCCCTATTAGGTTATTGGGAACTTGATCTGCAAAAAAATGTGCTTTATTGGTCGGATGAGATCTATAGAATATTCGAGATTGACCCTTCTCGATTCGAGGCTTCCTATGAAGCATTTCTTAATACAGTTCACCCAGATGACAGAGAATTAGTAAACAGGGCATATACAGAGTCTGCTAAGAATAGAACGCCATACAGTATTGATCATCGAATATTGTTAAAAGATGGTAGGATTAAATTTGTTCACGAGCGATGTGAAACATATTACGATGAACAAAGTAATGCTGTACGTTCATTAGGAACAGCTCAGGACATCACCGAGCGAAAAAAAGCAGAGGAGAGAATAAAATACTTAGGTTTTCATGATTCATTAACAGGCCTGTATAATAGAGCTTATTTTGAAGAAGAAATGAAAAGACTCAACACACAGAGGAAATACCCCTTAACCATTGTTATGGCAGATATCAATGGTCTTAAAGTGATCAACGATACCTTAGGTCACAATAAGGGAGATAAATTACTAAAAGATACAGCAAAATTATTAAAATCTATAGCTCGCGAAGGAGATATTATAGCCCGCATTGGAGGGGATGAATTCGCCGTTATCTTACCTCATTCTGATGAAAATGTTGTTCAAGCATTCTGTAATAGATTTAGAGATGCCTGTAAAAGATATAACCGTAAAACTCAATTAAAGCTCAGTATTGCCCTGGGATATGCTATACAATCCGGTCAATACAAAGATATGGAAAAGGTTTTAGAACAAGCAGATGAGAATATGTATACTGAAAAACTATCAGATATTGCCAGCAGGGAAAAACATATCATTGATACCCTTAAAACTATTTTAGCTGTTAGAGACCCCCATACTGGAGAACATGCAGAGAGATTGCAGGATCTGGCAGAAGCCTTAGGAAAAGATATAGGATTGTCAGGATTTGAATTAAAGAGATTGAGATTATTAGCCTTACTGCATGATATAGGAAAGATAGGCACACCAGATAATGTATTATTTAAACCTGATAAGTTAACAGAAGAAGAATGGGAAGTTATGAAAAAACACTCTGAAGATGGATATAAGATGGCTGGAAATATTCCTCAGCTGTATGGCATTGCTGAAGCAATATTATATCATCATGAAAGATGGAATGGTACAGGTTATCCCAAAGGATTAAAAGGTAAAGAAATTCCCATATTGTCTCGTATTATTTCTATTGTAGATGCTTATGATGTGGTGTTAACAGAAAGACCTTACAAAAAAGCAATGACAGAGGAAGAAGCCATACAAGAACTCAAAGAGAATGCAGGCACTCAGTTTGACCCGGAATTAGTGGAAAGATTTTTAAAGATAAAAGTAAATAAAGAGTAATTACTCAATATCCTGGGGAGATTCAAAAATTCTAAGTACTAAATCCGAAATCCTAAACCCCGTTAAGTAATTGCAAAATAGTAATGCTCTTTGTACAAAGAAACTTTCAATGAAAAAGCAACTTCACACCGTGTAATAGTGAAACTTGCTACACAGGGCAAGACTTGCTTGATAGGACATAGAGTTTTCCATTCTTTATTGAGCATATTCTAAAATTAAAATAATATTTCTTCCCTGTCTGCGTGCCTGCCTGAGCGAGGACGCTCGCAGACAGGCAACGCACAGGCAGGAGCGAATAACTATCTTATAAAATCTGTCTACCCCGTGTAATATCCTAACGAAGAAACTCAATTTTGGAGTATTACACAGGGTCTAATCCCGGGTAATCCAGAGGCTAATAATATTTCTTTGCCTCGGGACTACTATGATAAAGACGGATCAAGATATAAATAATTTCTTTATAGCTATTTTTTTAATTTTTTAAATCTGTAAAATTTTGTGCTAATCCAGAAGCTAAAAAGTCTTTAATTATTTACAAATTTTAGTGAGCATGACACAAATCGTAGATTTGAGCC
>JAGMDW010000034.1 GCA_023128455.1 Desulfurellaceae bacterium | reverse complement strand
CTTTAAGAGATTGAATTGAAGGAGTTTTTCTCTGTCTATTTTTGTCAATCCTTTGAAAGAAGAGTATATGTTTATCTTTCCTTCTGAAGGCTGCCTGTCTCTGTATGTTCCTTCTCTCATTAAACTTTCGGCTAATTCAATTGCCGCATCGTCTTCGTGTATTTCATCGGGTGAAAGATTGATGATATATACATATTCTTTCCCTAAACGCTTGAATTTCTCAATATCTTGTTCCTGGATTATATGTCCCTTTTTAAATACAGGACCTTTAAGTTTCTGTTCTATGTCTATAAGTGTTACATCATGGACTAATGTCTTACCAATTGCTTGCTCTATTTTGATTTTTTCAATGCGACTCAAAACATATCCTCTTTAAACCCAAAAGTTTTTGGGTTGAGGCAATGGTTACACCATAGAATATGACAATTCTGCTTTTGTTGTCTTCTTTAAATGTCTTTATTATTTCATCGATTTTCCCATCAACAATTGCATTGCCCTTTGCCAAAGTTAAGAAAGAACCTGCTACAATATTCTTCATGTTTTTTTCGTCTTCTATTAAAACATCGTAGAAGTTTTTATTAGCATTATTTTTATCGCATATCCTTATATTTTCTTTCCCTATTTTTTTTATTAGAGCTTCAGCGATGAAAGGTTGAAACCCTACCATCCCTATGGTAAGAAACATACCATATCTACGAGAAAAACTATCAGCCATCTTTTGTGCACATCTTTTAGCCTCTTCAACATTACAATGAACAGTTCCTTGTAATAAGTTTAAATATCTCAGAACAGCATTGATAGAAGCTATAAATAATGCGCGATTTTTAGATGTATTTAAATCTATATTCAAAATATCATCTATCTTTCCTTGAATTTCTAAACCCTCTTCAGTAAATGCTTGTCCCTTATTCCCTTTAAAATCTGCTTCTATCAATATTTCTTTTTCGTGTGGTGAAGATAGACAGGTTTTAATTTCAATATCTTCATGCTTAAGATTATTTTCTTCTATGATGTTTATAAAATTTTCCTTTAACTCTTCAATCATGCTCATTTTATAGATTGCTATTTATTTTTTTCCATTCTACTAAGCCATCTATAAGAAATTGTTTGTTCTGTGTTCATTGAAGTTTTTAGAAAATCATCAAACCAGTAAGCATCTTTCTTTATTTTGAAAACCATAAATTGTGATGTATTTTCCGGACTTGCGGAACGATGATATTGCATATGAATGTGTTCTGGCGTTGTTCCCGCTACTTCAATCTTTCCTGTAGAATGAGACATTATAAAGCGTGCCGTTCCGGCTAAGCCAGAAGTCCGTGCTTTTGCTTTCTTGAATATCTCATAGGATTCAGCTACTGGCACGGCATAAATTCTGTTTCCTAATGTAGGGCGGCACTGAAATACATAGTATGAAGATATACCCATAAAGGAAAGACTACGAAATAGTTCTGCTAAAGTATCAGGGTTATCGTTAACTCCTCTGATAAGTGGTGTTTGATTGACGACAACTGTACCTGCTTCTAATAGCCGTGTAATGGCATCAATGCTAATAGGAGTTAACTCTCTGGGATGATTGAAATTTGCCATTATATAGATGCGTTTTTGAGGTAAACTGTATCGGCTCAGCATCTCAGTTAAAGATGGATCTTCTGTGATCCTGTATGGATTGTAAGCAGGTATTTTTGTCCCTATACGAATAATCTTTACATGTTCAATGCAACGTATTTTTCGTATGATGCTCTCCAATTTTTCTGTAGACATAATCAGTGGATCACCACCCGATAAAAGAACATTGCTAATCTCAGGATGATTGCGGATATATTGTATACTTGGAGAAATATTGTGAGTTACCTCACTGTCTCCATTCATAAATAAGCGCTTACGAAAGCAAAAACGACAGAATCCTCCGCATATATTATTGACAAGTAAAAGAGCTGTATCTGGATATTTGTGTTCTAATCCCACTGCTTTTGCATAATGTGCCTCTTCGGAGGCATCAAGCTTGCCCCACGGTATCAATTCTCTTTCATTGGGAACAATTATTCGTCTGATAGGGTCATCTTCATTTGACCAATCGATTAAGGATAAGTAATAATCATTAGCTCTAAATGCAAATTTTTTTGTAACTTTCTTTAACATTCGCCGCTGCTCAATGGGAATTTGAGTAAGCTGCAAAACATCAGTAATATACCTAATCTTCTTCACGTATTTTCCTTTTCCTTTTAGTTAGTTTTTTTCTATTTTATTTATTTTTATTGTGCCTGTCAAATTCAGTTAGTATAGAGACTTTAAGTGCCTTAGAAACAGTATAACTTCTTTGCTATTCTTGCAGAAATAATGCGCTTTTGAATACTTTTTATAACCGACTACAATGGATATATCATTTTCTCTTAGTATCTTAAATGCATCTTCGTCGGTTTTGTCATCGCCTATGTAAATCTTTAGTATTTCTTCCTTTAGATTAAGCATTTGTTGCATTTTTATTATTGCCTTCCCCTTATCCCAATCGATTTTTGGCCTTACCTCATAAACCTTTTTCCCGGAGGTTATTCTTAATGTCTCCCGATAAGGATTGACGATGTCCTGAATGATTTTTTCAATGTCTTTTGCCGACTTTCCCGCAACATTGCGGTAATGGATACTTAGAGTCAAGCCTTTGTCTTCAATTAAAACACCATCTATTGTATTTAATTGTGCCTTTAATTCTTTTACAACATTTTTTAGAATGGGCTTTATTCTTTCTGCTTCAGGATGTACCCAATGATGTTGTTTATAGGAGATTTCAAAACCGTGGTTTCCTGCATAGAGTATATTTTCAATACCTATCAGTTTTTTAATCTCATTTAATGAACGACCACTGATAATGTTCATGGAGATACATGGATTTTGAGAAAGATCAGTCAACAACTCTTTTGTTTCGGGTGAAAGTTTAGCTAATGATGGGTTTTTACAGATAGGCACGAGTGTTCCGTCATAGTCCAAGTATAGTAAAATATGATCGGTGTTTCTTATTTTATTTGATATTTCTCTAAGACGATCAAACAGATATTTTTTCACAGATATACTATGTCTTTCTTATAATACAATGATAAAAATAACAAAAGATAATCACGAATGTGTCTGGTAATAAGAAAATTGTCCTTTATATGTTCTCTTCCGTTTTCCCCTAACTTTTTTGCATATTCGGGATCGTTTAAGAGCTGTTTTATCCAGTAAGCTGTTCCCTCTATGGTATGGGTTAGGATGCCAGAATATCTGTGTATAATTTGTAATGGTATGCCTCCCACAGCAGATGCAATTACCGGTTTTGCCTTCCATAAAGCCTCGGAAACGGTAAGTCCAAAGCCCTCCCGTAAGGATTTCTGGAGTATAATGGTTGAACCTCTTTGTAGTGCGTTTATCTCTATATGAGAAGCAGGAGAAAGGTGTAATACGAATATATCCTTGTCTTCTTTTGCTTCTTCTGTCACTGCCTTAAGTACCTTTTTACCTTCTGGATCGTCTGTTGCTCCACCCCCAGCCAAAACGAGTTGACAATCTATGTGTTTTTTTACAAGACGATAGGCTCTTATTACACCTATAGGATCTTTTAAATAATCAAACCTTGAAATTTGGGTTATAATGGGTTTTTCTCTATCGATACCATATCCTTCAAAAACAGAGTCTATGAATTTTGCGGATAAATCTCTATTTTTCTCACTCAAAGGATCTATGGAGGGAGAGATGAGAATCTGTTTTGTAGAAATATTTCGGCCAAATGTAGGGGCGGAGAAGACAACGGTGTCATATTTTTCAATGTAACTTTTTAGAAATGACCAAATACGCTTATTGGGATTAGAAAAGTCGATATGACATCGCCAAATCCAATTCTTTCCTATTTTTTCTCTCTTTTTAATAAGTGCAGCAGGTTGAGGATCATGAACAAATATTATGTCACCGTAGAAGTTTATTTCCTCTGCGTTTTTTTGATTGACATCCAAAAAGTAATTCAAGTCATCATTTGTAATTTCTACCCTTGCAGAATGAAGGGCATTGTGTATCTTTTTACTTATCACAAAGAATTTTTCATCACCTTTTATAACGCTCCATCCTATATCCACACCCAATTCTTTCAAAAGTGGCATTATTCTGCTTAGTATCTCTGCCACTCCACCGCCCACAGCGGTGGAATTTATATTTTGAATCGTCTTTCCAGAAACCCTACTTGCTAAAAAGTGCAACTCATCAATTACATTATCTCCAGCAATTTTTCTATATTCGTCTAATTTAGTCATTTTTTAGTTTTCCTTGCAGATAATAGAGATTATCTTTTCCCTCAATCCTTCCAATGTATATGTGTAAGGGTCTAAGCGAGAAATTTCTGCGGCGATTTTATCCTTGCCTAAGTCTCTTAGCCATCTGGAAAAGTCGTTATCCACTTTTCCCAACCTTATCCGCGCCTCAAAGATGTGAAAGTAAAGAGAACTCTTTGTTATCTTCTTCAAGATTTCTTTGAATTCTTCCAGATCGTGAGCAACATAAGGTGCGGGTAAAATAAATGTTTTACAAGCCATAAAATGAAATTCGCTGCCTTCCGGACAAATTCTGGCCGGTTTGCCTTTGTTTGTACGCTCTTTTAAGATTTTAATAAATCCATTTCTCAACTCTTTTATACTTGGAAAGTCGATTATATCTATACTGCCAATTTCTTCTCCCAAGGTATTTTCCTCCAGTACATCGCTGATCCAGTAAGCAAAATCATTGGCTGGTTCGGGTAATAGATAGTGATGCTGCTCTAAGAATTTATGGGTGTGGTAAAAGATAGAGGAGTCGGGGACAACCTTTATTCCCTCCAGGAGTTCCATTACATTTTTGGATTTTTTGTTTAAAATTTCTACCAGATTAAATTGGGTATAAAAGTAAAAGGGTTCGCTCATTTTAAATTTCTTCCAAACCAAGTTTAAAAATCTCGGATAAAATCTTAGCCGTCCAACGATAGATGTTGTTTTCTTCCACAATTTCTCTCATTCTCTGCATTCTTTTTTTCTTTTCCTCTTCATCCATCTCCAATGCTTCTTTTATTGTATCTGCAAATTGGTCTGTAGCGAAAGGATTTATAAGTAACGCTGTCTCCAACTCGCGAGCGGAGCCAGTAAATCTACTTAGAATTAAAACACCATCATTGTCCCATCTGGATGCAACAAATTCCTTGGCAACGAGATTCATCCCGTCGTGAAGAGAGCTGACAATGCATATATCTGCCAGGCGATAGTAGTTTATCAGGTCTTCTTGAGAGAAATAAGTCTTGCGCAATATAATAGGCTGCCAATCTTTGAACTGGTATTTTTCGTTAATTTCAACCATCAGGTGATATACTTCGTCATTATAGTTTTTGTACTGTTGAAGATGAATGCGAGAAAGGGGACCTAATTGGAGGAAGCTGAAGCGGCCGAGATATTGGGGATATTTTTCAAAAAATCTGTCAATTGCCTTAAATCGCTCTAAGATACCCTTTGTGTAATCGATTCTATCTACACCTATTCCTATAAGTCTATTCTTTAATCTGCGATCTTTTTTTATTCTTTTGATATTTTCTTCAACTTCTGCCTGCCTTGACATATTTTCTATTTTTTTGAAATCCACACTTATGGGAAATGGTCTGATCAGTGTTTCTTTCTCGTTATGAGTTATAGAAGATTTTTCCCAATCCACTTTTGCTTCAATGGAATGATCTACTGTATCTAAGAAATTTTGACAGTGATGGCGAATATGGAATCCTAAAAGATCGTTTCCCAGAAGACCCTCTAATATTTCATCACCCCAGGGGCATATTCTAAAGGTTTCTTCATTGGGCCAGGGAATATGCCAAAATTGAGCAACTGTGATGTCTGGTCTTTTATCTTTGAGAATTTTAGAAAGTAGGGTGAAATGATAATCCTGAATAAAAACAAAACCTTCATTATCATCCATTTCTTCCAGTATAATTTTGGCGAATTTTTCATTTACTTTTCGGTACATATCCCAGTCCGATTTTCTGAAAATAGGCCTGGTATAGGCGTTGTGACAGATTGGCCATAGCCCTTCATTGGCAAATCCAAAATAGTAACCGTTCATTTCCTCTTTGGTTAACCAGACTCTTCTCAAGGTATAATTTGGGTTTTCTGGCGGAACCTGAATGTGGTCGTTGAAATCCACTACATCTTTATCTGCTTCACCGGAGCCGTGAGCAACCCATATTCCTCCACAAATCTGCATTACAATGTTTAATACCAGTGCCATGCCGCTGACTGGCGTAACACACCTGATTTCATCTTCAAAGAATCTATGAATGTAAGGTTCTCTGTTGGATACGATTATAAACTTATATGACCCTATTTTTGCTTTGACTATTTTTTTTAAATTATCTTTGTCCCATGCCATCTTTGTTATTCTATTTGTTTTTTAAATAGCTGTCAATTTATCTTAATGCATATTGTTCGATAAATGTTTTCACCTGTTCGAAGGAGGCATCGATAACGGTAAATTTTTCTTTCTTTTTTTCTATATTTTGTAGAGAGGGTGGTATAGGCGGGAGCATGCCAGTGCCTTTTTCCACAGGTTTTCGAAATTTTGCAGGATGGGCAGTGGCTAAACAAATTAATGGCTTTTCTTTGTCTCGCAACTGTCTTCCTACCTTCACTCCAACTGCGGTGTGGGGATCGAGAATATATCCCGTTTCTTTGTAAAAGTTTCTTATCTCCTCCGTTGTTTCCGTTTCCGTAGCTTTTGCAGAGAGGAAATCTGCTTGTACTGTTTGTAATTTTTGTTTGTCTATCTTTATCTCTCCATATTTAGAAAATGTGTTCATTAAGTGTCTTATTTTTTCACCATTTTCATCAAATAGGTAATACAGATAGCGCTCAAAGTTGCTGGCTATCTGTATGTCCATAGAAGGGCTTATGGTATTTGTAACCTTACCTTTTTTGTAGATACCTGTATTTACGAATTTTGACAGTATATCATTTTCATTTGTAGCGAGGATGAGTTTATCTATATCAAGCCCCATTTTTTTGGCTATAAAACCGGCAAAGATATTGCCGAAATTACCTGTGGGGACACTAAAATAAACAGAACCTTTGGTATGAATCTGAAAATAGGCATAAAAATAGTAGATGATTTGAGCCAGAATGCGTGTCCAATTTATGGAATTTACTGCCCCCAACATATATTTCTGCTTAAATTGAATGTCGGAGAATATCTTTTTTACAATGTATTGGCAGTCATCAAATGAGCCGTTTATAGCAATGCAGAATACATTTTTTTCTTCCACTGTAGTCATTTGTTTTTGCTGGATAGGGCTGACTTTTCCATAGGGATAGAGAATGAAAATATTCATATTCTTTTTACCTCTAACCCCTTCTATAGCCGCACTGCCCGTATCGCCGGATGTAGCCCCTAATATATTCATCTTTTTCTCTTCTCTTTGCAAAATGTATTCAAATAGATTGCCCAAAAATTGCAAGGCGATATCTTTAAAGGCGAGTGTTGGTCCGTGGAATAGTTCTGCAATGTATATATCGTCTTTTTTTATTATAGGTACGATCTCATCTGTATCAAAAGAAGAATAACTTTTTTGGATAAGCTCCCATAATGTGCTTTCTTCTATCTCATCGCCGATATATATCTTCATTAAATAAAGTGTCAATTCTCTGAAATTGAGTTGGGAGAGATCTTCTTTAATGACAGGGATATATTGGGGAATGAGCAAACCTCCATCATTGGCAAGACCCATTTTTACTGCTTGTATAAATGAGATATTTTTTGTTTTGCCCCTTGTGCTTTGGTAAAACATGCTATAAAGTTAGTAGAATCATAATTTAAAGTCAATCTTATTCATTTGCATTTGACAAAGATATTGGATATGGATAAATTTATTATGGATGCCGAAGTGGCGGAATTGGTAGACGCGCTAGATTCAGGATCTAGTGGAGAATTTTCTCCGTACGGGTTCGAGTCCCGTCTTCGGCATTATTCTTATTAGGCGAGAGGAAATGAAGATGGAAGAGAGTTTTTTGTTTACTTCAGAATCTGTGTGTGAAGGTCATCCAGATAAAATAGCAGACCAAATCTCCGATGCAATCTTAGATGCCATAATAAAGGATGATAAAAACTGTCGTGTGGCTTGTGAGACATTGCTTACCAGGGGCATAGCATTTGTGGCAGGAGAAATTACAACTACCGCTTATGCGGATATTCCTGATATTGTTCGGAATGTGGTAAAAGATATTGGATATATTGATGCTTCTTATGGCTTTGACTATCATTCCTGCGGCATAATAACATCCATTCACGCTCAATCCCCGGACATCTCAATGGGAGTAGATAAAGCTGAGGGTATTTTGGGTGCCGGAGACCAGGGAATGATGTTTGGTTACGCTACTGATGAAACCCCTGAATACTTGCCTCTGACTATTGCTTATGCTCATAGAATTGCTAAAAGACTTGCGGAGGTAAGAAAAGAAGGCATACTTCCTTATCTGCGTCCTGATGGTAAATGCCAGGTATCTATCCGCTATTTGAATCATAAACCAGAAAAAGTGATAGCTGTAGTTGTTTCTGCTCAACATAGTCCAAAAATAGAAATAGAAAAATTGCGTAAGGATATTTTGGAATATGTGATAGAGTATGTTATTTCTAAACACAGATGGGATGAAAATATAAAAATCTATATAAATCCCACAGGCAGATTTGTAGTGGGAGGACCACAGGCAGACACCGGTCTTACGGGTAGAAAGATTATTGTAGATACATACGGCGGCGTGGGTTCTCACGGTGGGGGATGCTTTTCTGGAAAAGATCCCACCAAAGTCGATAGATCCGGGTCGTATATGGCACGCTATGTGGCAAAAAATATTGTTGCTGCAGGATTGGCAAAGAGCTGCGAAGTGCAAATTGCCTATGCTATTGGTGTGGCGGAACCTGTTTCCCTTATGCTGCACACCTATGGTACGGGCATCATGCCTAAAGAAGAGATAAGAAAGTTGGTTCTATCTACCTATGATTTAACGCCTGCCGGTATTATAAAAAAATTGGATCTTTTGAGGCCTATATATAGGAAAACTGCTGTTTATGGCCATTTCGGCAGAGACGATGAAGATTTTACATGGGAAAAAACAGATACAGCAGAAATTTTAAGGAAAAAGGCGGGGATATAATAATGGATTATCACATAGCGGACTTGAATTTAGCCTCTGGTGGCGAGAGAAGGATAGAATGGGCAGAAAAAGAAATGGGGGTGTTGAGATTAATAAAAGAGCGTTTTCAGAAGGAAAAACCACTATCTGGTTTGCGTATTTCAGCTTGCCTGCATGTGACTACTGAGACGGCAAATTTGGCTCTCACCTTGAAAGCCGGAGGGGCAGAGGTTTACCTGTGTGCTTCTAACCCGCTTTCTACTCAGGATGATGTAACGGCAGCTTTAGTAAAGAATGGAGTTGCTGTTTTTGCCATAAGAGAGGAAAACAGAGATACATATTACAATCATATAAATGAAGTTCTGGATAGAAAGCCGCATATTACAATGGACGATGGGGCAGATCTTACCTCTGTCATACATAGGGAAAGAAAGAACTTGGCAGATAATATGTTGGGCGGTTCAGAAGAAACAACAACGGGAGTTATTAGATTAAGAAGTTTAGAAAAAAAAGGGTTGCTTTTATTTCCTTTAATATCAGTAAACGATGCCAATACAAAACATCTTTTTGACAACCGCTATGGCACAGGACAAAGCGCAATGGATGGTATTATCAGAGCAACAAACAGATTGATTGCAGGCTCCGCCTTTGTTGTGTGCGGATATGGTTGGTGTGGCAAAGGTGTAGCGAAAAGAGCGCAAGGGTTGGGAGCAAATGTTATTGTTACTGAAGTAAATGCATTAAATGCATTAGAAGCTGTAATGGATGGTTTTAGGGTTATGCCAATTGCAGAGGCGGCTAAAATTGGTGACTTCTTCTGCACCGTAACAGGAGATACTAATGTGATTGCCAAGGAACACTTTGAATTGATGAAAGATGGAGCAATTTTAGCCAATGCGGGGCATTTTGATGTGGAAATAGATGCACGAGGATTGAAGGAAAAATCAATCGGATTTAAAAAGATTAGAGAATTTGTTGATGAGTATATATTGCCGTCCAACAAGAAAATATACCTCTTAAGTGAAGGAAGATTGGTGAATTTAGCTGCGGCTGAAGGACATCCCTCTGCTGTTATGGATATGAGTTTTGCCAATCAAGCCTTATGTGCAGAATTTTTAGCAAAATCAGGTGAAAAGTTAGAAAAGAAGGTTTATCCTGTTCCATCCGATATTGATGAAAAAGTAGCACAACTAAAACTGAATGCAATGAATGTTTCCTATGACAGCTTAACGGAGGAGCAGGAAAAATACCTCTCCTCCTGGGAAATAGGAACATGATATAGCCTCAAGTGGCAAAATAAAATAAGCCTTTATTAAGACTTAACCTTTTTTGGGAAGCAGGGCTACAATAATCAAACCTACTACCTGAAGCCAGAATCCTGCTCCCAACCACATCCATAAGTTTCTTTTTTTCAGTGTTGCTATTATTGCACAGATTACCCCAAATATTATTCCAGAAACCAAAAGACTCATACCAAGATTGGATGATTGAAATAGAAAACTTTGGGGTGCAGTTATGCCCAGTTCTCCATGAAGAACATGAACAATTTCCTTACCACCCGTTAGAATAAGGATGAAAGCGATCATAAGTCCTAATATAAACAAGCACGCCCCCCATGCTGTATAATGACGCTTCCAATTAACCGTGTCTTCTCTTACTGCTTCCATAACCCCTCCTTATATAAGATTACTTAATTTTAATTATATTATGAAAGTTTTTTTAATGCAAGTTGTTAATAGTTGACAAATGACTTTGGCATTTGCAAGCAATCCTGCGAAGCAGGATTGCTTGACAAACGAATTTGCTTGAATATATTAAGAATGCAATGCGGGAATAGCTCAGTTGGTAGAGCACGACCTTGCCAAGGTCGGGGTCGCGGGTCCGAATCCCGTTTCCCGCTCTATTGGCGGCGTAGCCAAGTGGTAAGGCATGGGTCTGCAAAACCCTGATCCTCGGTTCGAATCCGGGCGCCGCCTCCTGTAGAAGAGCCGGGATGGCGGAATTGGTAGACGCAAGGGACTTAAAATCCCTTGAGACTTTGTCTCGTGCGGGTTCAAGTCCCGCTCCCGGCACCAGCATTTTCTACTGCAAGGTGTTATAAAATACAGCAAGAAATCTTATAGGGTTTAGATGCGGGGGAACATCGCATTATGATACGTTTGAATAGATTCCTGGCAATGACAGGACTGGCTTCAAGAAGAAAAAGTGATCAATTGATTGAAGATGGTTTAATAAAGGTAAACGGTAAAGTTTGCACTACAATGGGTAAAATCATAGATGAAAAGAAGGATATTGTTGAATATAAGGGTAGAGTTCTAAAGATAAAAAAAGAAAATATCTACATTTTATTGAATAAACCTCGGGGTTGTATAACCACAGTAAAAGACGAAAAAAATCGCAGAACAGTTATGGATTTGTTAACAATTGAAGAGCGGGTTTATCCTGTTGGTCGTCTGGATTATGATTCAGAAGGTTTAATTTTGATGACAAATGATGGTGATTTGACTTATAGATTAACTCATCCTTGTTTTGAGATAAAAAAAGTTTATAGGGTTTTAATTGATGGTTTAATAGAAACTAATGATCTGAATCGTTTTCGCAGTGGTATTATGTTGGATGGTAGAAAAACTAAACCCTGTCAGGCAAAGATTATAAAGGTAATTAATGATTGTCATTATATTGAGGTAAAATTACATGAGGGTCGGAATAGGCAGATTAGACGGATGTTTGAAAAGATGGATTATAAGGTTTTAAGGCTTAGGCGTGTTGAATATGCGGGTTTGAATTTAGGAAATCTTAGAACGGGTGAATGGCGGAAGCTAAACCATCAGGAAGTATCAAAACTAAAACAGCTGCTAAAAAGGTAGAAAGAAAATTAAGCCACTATCCACTTCTTCAAGTTCCTCTCCCTTGCCCTATGTAGTAAGTTTCACTACTACACGGGCGAGACGGGGAGGTTAGGTGGGGTGGGGTGGCATTGCTTGACAACTGCCTCTGGCAATTGCAAGTAAGGTTTTACCTTGCTTGACAAACCCTTTTTGCTAAGTATTATTGAAAAAGATGCGGATGTAGCTCAGTTGGTAGAGCACGAGCTTCCCAAGCTCGGGGTCACGGGTTCGAGCCCCGCCATCCGCTCCATTTTCGCATGAAAACAAATATATTTGATGAATTAAACGATAAACAAAGAGAAGCCGTTTTATATATGGACAATCCCTTGCTTATCTTAGCCGGTGCTGGTACGGGAAAGACGAAAACGCTTGTTCATAAGTTAGCCTACCTTGTGGAGAGGGGACTAACCCCTCGAGACATTGCTATGCTTACCTTTACCAATAAAGCGGCTGATGAGATGAAAAGTAGAGCAGAGAAATTTTGCAATGTAAGCATGAAAGGAATGTTTATCGGTACATTTCATTCTATTTGTACCCGTATTTTAAAAATTGAGCTTCCTTATGATTTCGTTATTTACGATGGAAGTGATCAAAAAACATTAATAAAAAATATTTTAAAAGAACTTAATGTCGATATAAAAAAGAATCCTCCTTCTCGTTTTTTGAATATTATTTCCAAGGTAAAGTGTAATTTTATGCCTTTGGATTCTATAGGCGATAGGTTGGTAAAAAGGGTATATAAAAAGTATGAAGAGAGATTGAGAGAGGGTTATGCCTTTGATTTTGACGATCTTTTGTTAAATGTTATTACCCTGTTTCAAAAAACAGAAATAAGGGAAAAATATGAAAATAAATTTAGGTATGTACTGGTTGACGAGTTTCACGACACGAATCTTCCTCAGTACGAGTTGATAAAATTTCTTTCTCTTAAGACAGGAAAAGTGTGTGTGGTGGGAGACGAAGATCAGTCAATCTATTCTTGGCGTGGTGCCAGAGTTGACAACATGCAGAGATTTGTGGAAGATTTTTCCGCTCACATAATAAAATTGGAAAGAAATTATCGTTCTACCAAACCTATATTGAATCTGGCAAACAAGGTCATCTCTTGCAACAAAGAAAGGATAGGAAAAGCATTGTTTACAGAAAAAGACAGTGGTGATATGCCTTATGTAAGGATTTTTTTCTGTCGTGAGGAAGAGATTAAATTTGTTGTTAGCTGTATCAAAAAAGAAAAGGATTTAAATGAGACAGCGATACTCTATCGCAATCAATATCTTTCTCGTCTTTTAGAAAGGGAGCTAATCTTAGAGAGAATACCTTACAGATTGTTGGGGGGAGTTGGATTTTTTGAGAGAAAGGAGATAAAGGATATTTTAAGTTTTATGAGAATTCTCGTCAACGATGGGGATGGTGTTTCCTTTTTGCGATCGGCATCCTGTATACCGCATATCGGAGAAAAGACATGTCTTCAGGTAGAAAAGTTGGTTAGAGAAGAAAAGATTTCTTATATAGAGGCGGCAAGCGGGCAGAAGAAGAAAGAAATGAAAAATTATGCTCATATTATGAAAAAGTTGCAGGAGGCGATATATAAGAAGGGAAAGGTAGGAATTTTCTTTAAAGAATTATTTCAACAAACAGGGTATTTAGAACAGTTAAAGAACGATGAGGAAAGAAAGAGGAATATAAGAGAGTTTACTGACTATGCGATAAGTTCTATGGAGGGCGAAGGCTTAACTGTAAAGGATTTTTTAAATAACATTGCACTTTTGGGGTATAAGAGAAACAGATTGAGAGATGAAAAAGATGCAGTGAACCTAACCACCATACATTCAGCTAAAGGATTGGAATTTGATACTGTATTTATTATAGATGTGGATGAGTGTATTCTTCCATCTAAAAGGAGTTTGGAAGAAGGAATATACAGCAGCAGCTTAGAAGAAGAGAGAAGATTGCTTTATGTTGCTATTACCAGAGCGCGCAAAAAGGTGTTTATTTTGTCTGGCGGAAGACCTTCTGTTTTTATACGGGAAATAGGAAAAAGGCAAAACATTAGATGGCTGTAATTAGTAAACAGTAAATGAAATAGAGGACAGCAATTTATTTTTCTCGTCCAAAATATCCACCTTCCAGTTTCCTTTCATTTTTTCTGTAATGAGCTTTCTACTCCAAGTGCGCCATCTTTTTCCCCTAACACATAATGAAATTTCTTGTATTTCTTTTTGTTCGTGGTGCCATACATGTTTGATTGTGTATTCTTTTCCCGCATCTTCGATTTCTGTGAAGCAAAATAGAGAAAAAGGTTTTTTAAAAATAAAGCTTTTTCGGGGAGCTCTTGGTTCTCTATCTTTTACGCCTTTACAAATATATATTCTTGTCACTTCCAGATGATCCGCTTCTTCATTTTTATGTGTTATAAAAGATTGAACGGAAAGCGGACGAGATGGTTTTTGCACAACGGCGGTGTTTAATTCAGGAGATATTATCGTTTTTGGACGGGGCTCTTGTGTAATAGTAATATTTGACTCTAAAGGAGCTATCTTTTTTATATGATTTTTAGTTTTTTTCTTAGAGGGAACGAATAACCAGATTATCAGTAACAAAATTAGTAAAGTTACAACAAACCTAATGGTTTTCTTGTACTTTGGAGGTTTCGGCGGAGAAATGGTCTCTTTCTGAGATTCCTCTTTCTTTAAGATTTCGTTCTTGTAGCGCGTGAACACCTTTTCTGGAGAAAAGCCTAAATATAAAGCATAACTGCGGAGATAACCTTGAATATAAACTAAGGATGGCAGGTCATCCCATCTATCTTCTTCTATTGCTTGCAGAAACTTGAGAGGAATCCTCGTTTTTTCGGATAAAGTTTCTAAAGCAATGTCCTTTTGTTCTCTTCCTTTTCTTAAAAATGTTCCTAAAGAATCCATCTTTGAAAAATGTCATAATTTATCATTATTGTCAAATGTTAAATGCGATTGTAGTAGATATTTTTCTCTTATCTGTTTGAAAATTTCTTTTATCTTGGGGCTGGCATAGTCTGGATAAGTCCAGGGCAGTGGTCTGAAATTTTTGTTTTGATATATTAGTGTTAAATCCGCATAAACTCCATCATTTAGATAGATGCGATGGGTAAAATTTTTGCCAGTAGCCAGAACCAATCTTTCAGCACTGATGTACCCAGGGTCAATGTTGGCTTGTCTGCTGCCATTTCTGGTATATTTTAACTCTACTTGATTGGTTTCAAATTTTATCTTTGGTAACATTTCTGGGGGTATCAATTTTAGAAAACTGATAAATTGTCGCTTTAGGGAGCTGCCCATCTCTTTACAATAATAGTCTGTAAAATCAAAGGGAAGAATTTCAGTCACAAAATCTGTTTGGCCAAATGCCCTGTTAAGGTCGCTCATAACATACTCGAGAACCTCTTTTTTTTTGAAGATTATGCTCATTATTAGTTTGACAGGTTTGGATTTTTTCAACTGACTCATGAGTTTTTCTAATTGTCTTTATTCAGTTTTATTCGTTTTATTCAAGTATAAGGTCTGTGTTGGGTAGGCGAACTCGATTGCTCGTTTTTCAAATTCTTCTTTAATTTTAAAGTTTATTTCCTGCTGAATATTCATATATTTATTGTAATCTCTGCCAACGATGTAATAGACTATTTCAAAGATAAGACTGAAATCCCCGTAGGAGAAGAAATGCGCACGATCGAAAACAGTATCATCAATGCTTTTTACAATATCTCTAATTGTGGTTGGTATTTCCTTTAATTGTTCTAAGCTGGCTTCGTAGGTGACGCCCAACCTAAAGATTACGCGGCGTTTACCCATTCTTTTATAGTTGCGCAGGCGTGAACTGGTAAGGTCGGTATTGGAAAGCACTAACTGTTCTCCTCCTAAACTGCGTATTCTTGTGGTTTTGATACCAATATGCTCAACAGTTCCTAAGTAATCGTCAATGATGATAAAATCACCAATTTCAAATGGGCGGTCAAAGAGTATGGCAAAGTAACTAAATAAGTCTCCCAAAATTGCCTGGGCCGCTAAAGCAACCGCTACTCCTCCGATACCTAGGCCGGCAATTACTGCGGAAATTTTAAAACCAAGATTATTTAGTAGAAAGATAATACCCAAACCCCAGATAGTTATCTTTACTATAGGCATTATTGTTTTGATATTGCGTTCCTTGGTTACATCTTTTCTCTTCTTCAGCCAGTAGTTCTCCAGTGCGTAATTGATTATTTTTATCAAAAAATAGACTCCAAAAGCAGTTAGAAGAACTATACCTAAAGCATCAATACCTTTTTTTAGAAAAGAATTCAGCGTTAAACACCTGGTGCTCAAGTAAAAGACTCCAAAATACAGCAAGGGAAGGAGTGTCTTTTCGATGATATGAATTAAGAGGTCATCTATGGCGGTATTAGTTTTCTCTGCCCATTTCTTTAAGCGTTTTAAGATGATGATCTTGAATATTTGTATAACAAAGACAGAGACGAGAAAAACCGCAATAAAAATAAGATAATCCAAAATACGGTTTTGAAGAAATGTTTGTTGCATAAAACCGTTGAGCATTTCAGTTCCTCCTGCCGTCGGCAATTAAATTAAGCAAATAGGATATATTCTCTTGGAGTAAATGACTTGTATCTATAACCACGCCTTCATTTTCGGAGAGATGTTCAAATTCCTCTTTTTGCTTTACATATATCTCCCATCTTCCATCAGAAATTGTCTTTTTCTTCTCTCTCTTTTTTAATCTTTCTTTTATTTCTTTCTCCTTACATATTGTTTCTACAAAGATAGGTTCTATACCCAATTTGGCAACCTCGTTTTGCACTGTTTTTCTCTTTTTCTTTTCTCTATAGGTAGCATCTAATATTACATTTTGCCCTCGTTTTAATGCATTCTTTGCCCTTTTTATCATTTCTGTATAGGTTTTTTCTGTGGCTTGAGATGCGTATGTCCCCTCATTATAAGAAACCAATTCTTTTTTATAAGGAGAAATAGATAGGAGTTCTTTTCTTACATAATCAGAATGAAAGATAAGAGAGTTTAATCTCTTTGCCAATTCTTTGGATATCGTTGTTTTTCCAGTTCCCGTTAAACCCATAATACAGAATAGGGTGGGTTTATATTTTTTTGGAGTATAACTGTAGGATAGATCAAAATACCGCCTGGAAGTCTCATTATTTGATTGAAAAGCATGAACTTTGCCCCTTACATAGGCCCGATAAATTTTGTAAAAGGGAACGATAGATGACAGGTCGTAATCGTGAGAAAAACCCGAATAAGAAGATGTGAAATATTGGGAAAGCTCTTTTTCGTTATGAAAATCCAGATCCATTGCTAAAAAGGCAACATCTGAAGCTGTATCGGAGTATCTGAACCGATCATTGAATTCTATGCAGTCGTAGATGTATATGTTGTCCATTATGCAGATGTTTTTAGAATACAAATCCCCATGACAATCACATATTTTCCCCTGTTTTATCCTTTTTGCAAATAGGTCTTTGTTTTCCTTGTAAAAATCATCTGTATACTTAAGAAGAGCATCATACTGATGTCGTGTAATCAAATTATCTATATAATCTTTGGTTTGCATGAAATTTTCATCTGTATTGTTCTTAATCATTCTTATCTCGCCAAATTTATCAATGTCTGTGTTTCTCTCTGCTTTTTGGTGGAAATTGGAAATAATATATGCAATTTTCTCTATTATTTCTTTTGAAACCTTGTTTTTTTCCAACAGTTCATCCATCATTCTCTCTTGCGGCATTTCTATCATTTTCACCGCATAATCTATTATTTTACCTTTTCCGCCTATGGTTATATTACCATTATTGTCTTTTATGGGAACAGCTCCGATGTATATATCGGGCGAAAGTCGACGGTTTAACTCCACCTCCTTAAAACAGAAAAACCTTCTTTTCTCCAATGTGGAATAATCGAGAAAACCGAAATTTACAGGTTTTTTCACTTTATAAGCATATTTGCCTGTCAGAAACACCCATGAAATATGGGTTTGCAAAAGCTTAATGTACTTTATATCTTCAGAATAGGCTTCTTTCTTTAAGAGCACCTTTGCAATATCCATGTTTTCTCTCCATAAGCGAGTATATACACCCACAATAATTTTGTCTGTATATATTGAGTTTCTTTGAGATTTCTACGCTTCTTTTAAATCCATTCTTTTTTTTGAAATCTTCTTCCAAAAACTTCACACCAAATTTTTCAGATAGAATTTTACCAATGTGGAAGATGCGTTTTTCATCCTTTAAGGGGCTTACGGTCAAAGTGGTTGTAAAGTGCGGAAGATGTAGTTCTCTGGCTAATTTTGCCGCCTCAAGCATTCTCATCGCATAACATAAGGTGCATCTTTTTCCCTTCTCTGGTTCGTGTTTGTATATATAGGTCATCTTAAACCATTTTCTGATGTCGTATTTTCCCTCAATAAGTTTTGACTTCCATTTTTCAGCCAGTTTCCTCGCTTCATCTAATCTTCTTTCATATTCTTTTTTGGGATGGATGTTTGGGTTGTAGAAAAAGAGTGTTATCTCGTTAAACTTTTCTTTTAATTTTTCTACGACAGATGTAGCGCATGGCGCACAGCAGACATGCAAGAGGATATTGTCTTCATTTTTTTTAGCGAAAAAAACAGGCTTGAAAGACAGGCGATGGATGGGCGATACACCAAATTTTGTAAGCATCTTTTCGTGTAGCCTTGTTCCATAAGCCTTGTGCTTTTCAAACCCATATTGAGGATACATATCAGAAAACAGTATCATAAGTCTGTCTCGCCACACCTTAGCTAAGATGGAAGCGGCCGCAATGGCAGCTATCTTTTTATCGCCCTTTATAATTGTTTTATATTTTATGGGTAAAGAAAATTTGTCTTTTCCGTCTATAAGTAAAAAATCAGGTTTTTGAGGCATGTTTTCTATTGCTCTTCTTATAGCCATTTCCGTAGCTCTGACAATGTTTGCTTCGTCTATTTCCTTATTTGAAGCCATCCCTATGCCCCAGATTGTTTTACTCTTTATCTCTTCATATAATTTTTCTCTTGCATGTTGAGATACACTCTTTGATTCTTTTAAAAGAGGGAAATGCACATTATTTGGTATAATTACGCAGGCTGCGACGACAGGACCTGCCCAGGGACCCCTGCCTGCTTCATCTACGCCGCCTACCAGTCTTGCCATTCTCTTTTCTTGGAAAATACACGAGAAAGTAGTGGAAGATTCATATAACGAGCGATTACACTACATTTTACGATAAATAGAAAATAGATTCTATTATCATTTAGTTCGGATAGTATTTCAAAGTTTCCCTGTCCTTTGGAGATAATAATATCTGCATCATAAAATGCCTTTTTACATTTTTCACTACAGCGAGAAATATCCAATCCCGGCATGGCAGCACCACTGGAGAGGACTTCTCCTATCTCCTGCATGTTTATAGCTTTCATTTCATCTATGGTGATATCATTTATAATCGGTGCTTCTCTGGCTACGGTCTTTATATTTATTTCTGGATAGACTTCTTTTATGGTTTGTAGGAGTAGTTTATCAAATACTATTTCTCCTGCATTGTCGGCAACGAAAAAGAGATTTTTTGCCTTTTTTAATTCCTCTATAAAAATTTTGGAATCATCTAAGGTTATTTTAGTGGAAAGGGAGGTGTTTATGGCATCATCTACATCAAATTTTTCCATCTGTGAGCCGAAATCTATTACATTTCCCGCCAAAGACAGTCTTGCTGCCGTGTCTATAGGACTTTTTGATTTCTTTACTATTTTTTTTAGTTGGGGTAAGTAAGAAAAGGCAATTTCAGTAAAATGTTGTTTAACCTTTTTGTAAGGATCATCGTTATTCAATACCTTTTTTATGCGTGAATATACACCTTCTGATATCACTGGTGGGGGCACAGCGAAATCTACATTAGATAGGTATTTTATGACGGATATTGCCACCTGCATTTTTTTTTCTTCACTTGCCCCCATAATATTCGATGCTCTCAGTGCTTGATTCATAAAACATAAAATGCATTCGGATTTTGTTTTCATTTTCTTGTTTTAGAATATATAATAAGCCTTAAGTTGTCAACGAGAGTAGTTGTTCGTATAACATATTCTTATGTATCAATTATATATATTTATACATCATTATGGATGATGAAAACTTAATCCTTTCCCCTTATGAGATGTATATTTCCGAAAAGGCATTTGTCGAGGCATATAATAAGTCAGGTAAGCGTGTAGCTATCTTAGCGATTGTAAATGAAGATGGAAGGCTCTATTTATCTACTAAAGAAGGGGAAATATAGATTTCGTTCTTAGTTATTTTATTATTGCTGTAATTCAGCCATCATCTTATCAAAATCTTCT
>JAGMDW010000033.1 GCA_023128455.1 Desulfurellaceae bacterium | reverse complement strand
TTTTTCATATTCTTTCATATTTTATTTGTCACTATAAAATTTTTCCATCCACCAAGCAGTATATCCCCATTCATTTTCTGTCTTATATTTTTCGTCTTTTTGTTCATCTTCTTCCTTTTCTTTTCTATCTATATTAAACTCTATACCATCTATATTCATGTTTTCATCCGTTAAAATTTTATACGCGAGTATTATTTCCTTGAATGATTTTTCATCTCCGCCTTTATCCGGATGATGCTTTTTCGCTATACTTAAAAATTGTTTTCTAATATCTTTTTTTGATACACTTTTTCTTAAACCGAGAATGGAAAACGCCTTTTTTTTTAATCTCTCTCTTTTTTTGAGTTCGTCTTGAAATGAATAATCGTACATTATAATTCAACCATCGTTTCTTTAAATTTAGTCAAGCTTTCTACTCCACTATTGTTTACTACATATGTATTTTCTATTCCTACCGCTCCTTCTTCAAATATCACCTTGGGTTCAAATGCAAAAACCATTCCATTTTCTAATGGATAGTCCATCCCTCGAGCAATAAATGGATGTTCGTCTATTTCTAATCCCACTCCGTGTCCTATAAAAGGAACAGGATTGTTGTTAATACCCATGAAATTTTCTTCAAATCCATATTTTTTTGCCCATTCCCGTCCGCGCTCATACAGATCAACTGCTTTTATTCCTGCTTTTGCCACATTTTCCATATCCTTCATTACGAAAACGCAGAAGTCTAAAGCTTCTTTCATTTTGGAAGAGAGTTTGCCTATAACGAATGTACGTGTTTCATCTCCATAATATCCATTGGGAGTGGTTACATAGTCTACAATAATGGGTTCGTTTTCCTCAATAGTTTTTCTGGATGGTCCTTGTGGAAATACAGGATAGAGACCTTTGCCGGATATAGGCACCAACAGTGTAGAAGGAGATCCGGCTGAATATCCACTTACTACCTGTCCAATAGCCTCGCCGCTAAATCCACGCATACGGTGGAAGGGCATATTTCCTTGTTTTCTAATTTTCATTTCTATTTCAGCCGCTATATCTATTTCTCTTTTGCCTGGTTTCATAATATCTTTTGCTATATTCATAACTTTGTCACAGAGTGAGGCACTTTCTCTTATCATCTTTAATTCATAGGTGCTTTTGATTCTTCTCTGCCAGCGTATATCATCACCTATATTTTTGAATTCGGAGTTTGGAAACAGCTTTTGAATATGCATGAAGAATTTGTGTGGTAAAACATCAAATTCTAAGCCTATGCAGGAAGAAGGCATCTTTTTACTTTGTATTATTTCTTTTATGTCATGAAAGCCTTTTATTTTTATTAGCTCCCATGGAGATTCTTGTTTTACCCTTTCTTCTCCTCTCCTTGTAAAGTATAGAACATCTTCGTTTTTTGATATGAGTAATGTTCCGTCGCATATACTACCAGCAAAGTAAAAAAGATCTACATTTTGTAAAACAAGAGCGAAGTCTATATCTTTTTCTGTTAGTTTTTGAGCTAATATTTTTACTCTTTTTTCTAATTCCATATTTTTATTATAGGAATATATATGCGTAATTCAATCCAAAATCATACATAAAAGCACCTTACCTTTCGCATATCTATGACTTTTAAAGAAGGGAAACCTCTGCTGCATTTTTCTCTCCTTTTTTCACAAATGTTTTGGTAAGGACAACCCTTTATTATGTGGGGAATTTCTTTTACTTGTAAATGATCTTTTCTATAATGCATATTTTCTTTAGGGACGGCGTTTAAAAGATATGCGGTGTAGGGATGCAGTGGATCATCTATTACCTCTTTTGCGTTCCCTTCTTCTACGATCATGCCTCTATGCATTACGATTACCCTACCTTGCATGAGTTTTACTACATTGAAATCATGGGTGATGAGAGTCAATGCTACACCTTGTTTATTTATCTTTTTTAGAAGCCTTAAGATTTGGGCTGAAATGGTTATGTCCAGTGAAGAGGTAGGCTCATCTGCAATGATAAGTTTGCTCTCCATGATTATTGCCATGGCAATAAGTATTCTTTGTTTCATTCCTCCGCTCAAATTATGGGGATAGTTTTTTAGAATCCTCTTTGTATCCTCTAGACCTACGGCTATTAAGGATTTTTCTATTTTTCTTTTTGCCTCATCCTTAGAAAGTTTCCTTAAAGCTGGAACTTCTTTCATCTGTTTGTATATAGTAAATACAGGGTCTAAGGATTCTCCTATATTTTGTGGCACAAGAGCAATATGTTTTTGCACATTTATATTTCCTTTTACTTCCAAACCATACACTTTGTGTAAACCTATCATAATATGTGCTAATGTGGATTTTCCTGCTCCGCTTTCTCCTATGATGTTTAATATTTCTTTTTCTTTTACAGTGAGATCTATGTGATGGAGAACAGCTTTTTCTCCGTAATATGCACAGAGATCTTCAATATGGACTATCTCCATATCCTCTCTTCAGGCTATCTCTGTAGTCGTTGATCTTTTCTCTTAGTTTTTTGTCGTTTATGGCGAGTATCTGTATGGCAAATAAGGCGGCATTTTTTGCTCCTGATTTTCCAATACTCATTGTTCCTACGGGGATGCCCGAGGGCATTTGAACAATAGAAAAGAGGGCATCTAAACCCTGAAGCGGACCACATTCTACAGGAACACCAATTACCGGCAATGTAGTGTAGGAGGCAATGATTCCTGGCAGATGGGCAGATAAGCCAGCAATTGCGATAACAACAGAAAAATTCTTCTCTAAGTTTTGGGACAAAAGAACCGTTTTTTGAGGTGACCTATGAGCAGATGAGATAAATACTGTATATTCCACCCCAAAATCCCCGAGTATTTTTTCCGTTTCTTCTACTAAGGGCAGGTCATTTTTACTACCTGCAAATATTGCGACCTTCATTTTAACCTCCAGAGAGCTTTATTGCCAATATCCTTCCTGTAATGCATCCCTTCAAAATATATCTTTTCTACAGCCTCGTATGCTTTTTCTTGGGCTGTTACAAACTTTTCTGCATAAGATGTAACACCCAACACTCTCCCTCCATTTGTTATTATTTTCCCTTCTTTGTCTTTTTTTGTTCCTGCGTGAAATACATATACATCTTTCATCTTTTGCACATCTTCCAATCCCTGAATGATCTTACATTTTTCGTACTTTCCAGGGTAACCGCCGGAGGCTAAGACCACACATATACTGTATCCCTTTTTCCATTTTATCTCTGTTTTGTCTATGCCTCCCTCAACAGAAGAAAGTAAAATAGGCAGAAGTTCATTTTCCATAAGCATTGCCATGGGTTGTGTCTCTGGATCACCAAAACGGCAGTTGAACTCTAAAAGATAAGGTTCATTATCTTTAATCATCAATCCGGCATAGAGCACGCCTTTGTATTCTATTTCTTCTTGTTTTAATCCTTCAATAGTAGGATAGATTATCCTTTCCATTACCTTCTGATAGAGTTTTCTGTCTATTAGAGGAGCAGGTGTATATGCACCCATGCCGCCAGTGTTTGGTCCCTTGTCTCCATCGAATGCAGGTTTATGATCTTGAGCGCCAATTAAGGGAAGTACTTTTTCGCCATCGCTTATGGCAAAGAAGGAAGCCTCTTCTCCAATGAGTTTTTCTTCGACTACAACCTTTTCTCCTGCCACACCGAATCTTTTGTTTATAAATATATCTTTTAGTGCTTCATTCAACTCATCGTTGGTATGAACAACAAAAACTCCTTTTCCTGCGCATAATCCATCCGCCTTGATTACGATGGGCAAGCCATGTTTATCTATGTATGCTTTTGTATCTTGTATATTATTGAATATACAAAAGTCGGCGGTGGGAACATTATGTCTCTGCATGAATTCTTTAGCAAAGGCCTTACTTGATTCAATGATGGTGGCTCTTTTATTGGGTCCAAAGGTTTTTATTCCTGATTTAGATAAATCATCTACAATACCCAGAGCGAGAGAATTTTCTGGTCCTACTACTACCAAATCTATTTTTTCCTTAATACAAAAACTTTTTATCTCTGATATATTTTCTGGTGAAATATTTACATTCTGAGATAATTTTTCTGTGCCTGCGTTTCCTGGAGCAGTAAAGAGATTTTTTATCTCTCTATTCGCTTTTAATTTATATACTAAAGCGTGTTCTCTTCCTCCTCCACCGACAACCAAAACATTCATTCTATACCCTCCGAAGGTATTTATAACATTAAAGGGATTAATTTTCAATTCTACTTCGCAGAATTGTCTTTACTATTTAAAATTGTAAAAAATGATTGAATTTGCAATTTGCGTAAATAATAAAGATTATGAAGCCTCATTGGAAAAATGGAAGATATACCCTCCAAATCTCCACATTTGACACTTATATTTCTTTTCTCGGTCAGCCTGTCCACATTTGATATAAAGATAGAACACTGGAAGAACATAGTTGACGATAATAGTTTCTGATGATAATTTATCTTTAGAAAATAAGTAAATGTATCACGGAGGTAAAATGGATATCAATCTTCTTAAAAGGATAGAAATAAATCCCAAAGTCTTATGCGGAAAACCAGTAATCAAAGGAACAAGAATTTCTGTTGAATTGATTTTAGAAAAGATTGCCGAAGGGTATAATTTTGATGAAATTATGAAGGAGTATGATATTGAAAGAGAGGACATAAAAGCAGCTTTATTCTATGCTTATGAAATTATCGCTAACGAAGAAGTTGTTGAGGCAGTTTAATTGATAAAGCTGCTTATTGATGAAAATGCTCCTCGTTCCGTTGTAGAAACACTTAGAAAATATAAATTTGACTTGCTATGGATAAGGGAACATCATCGTGGCATGAAAGATGAAGAAATCATTCGACTTTCTTTATCTCAAGACCGCATTGTATTAACTTTTGATAAAGATTTTGGAGAATTAATTTATAGATTAAAAATGAACGCTCCAGGAATTATCTTAATAAGAATAATCAATAATAAAATCTGTGAAGGAAAAGTTTTAAAACTTTTAGAAGCTTATAGTGACAGCCTAAAAGGATACTTTGCTGTGCTTACCGAGACCAAAATCCGAAGGCGAAAAATAGGCTGATTTTTCATCTTTCCATTGGGTCATATTAAATCAAGGAGTCTTCACGTTCGACACTGATTGCATTCTCAATCCGTCCAATCTGCCTGTGCGGAGCACGCAGACAGGTCCAGAAGAAATTCAGTGGCTAATAATTCTTTTCCTATCTGTGTAAATCGGTGCTAATCTGTGGCTAATATTAATATGAGATTGCTTCTCCCTTGTGTAATATCCTAACGAAGAAATTCCAGGTTGGAGTATTACACGGGGAATCGCAATGACTGCCCTTTCTGTCATTCCCGTGAAAACGGGAATCCAGAGGAAATCCGGAGGCTCAACTTCTTGTTAGGTTTTTGGAACACTTTTTGCTACATATTTACCAAGTTCTATATTTTTAAAAAATTAAAAAAGGAGAAAGTTTATCTCTAAGAAAAATAACAAGGGCTTTACACTGATTGAAATTTTAGTTGTTGTGGCGATTATTGCTATCTTAGCTGTAATTGCCATTCCTCAATATATGAGATACAGTAAAAAAGCCTACGATGCGGCGGCATTATCTGATTTAAAAAGAATTCAAACCGAAGCAGAGGCTTATTATTCAGACTACTCATGTTACCCACATTAAAGTGAGAATTACAATCCTATGTTTTTCCAACTTTAGAAAGGTTGTTTGAGACCTGATTGTCTGACAAATCTATGATTTGCTAGCAATTGCCTTTGTGCAATTGTCTG
>JAGMDW010000032.1 GCA_023128455.1 Desulfurellaceae bacterium | reverse complement strand
ATGTGGAGATTTAGAAAACAATTTGGATAAGTTTAGAGGAGTGCGAAAGTTATGAAAGTTAAAAAAGGCTTGATTGTTGCTCTGGCGTTAATTGTGATCTTTGGTGGATTTACTGTTTTTAATGTAATCAAACTCAAGAAGAAAAAGATGATGAGAGAAGAAAAAGTAACCGTGGTGCCAGTAGAGGTTACGAAATCCAGATTTATGAACCTGAAATGGACATTGGAAAAAGTGGGCAACATAAAGCCTGAACTGGAGGTAAATGTTTATCCTAAGGTATCGGGCAAAATTATTAGAAAACTCCCCGTGGAAAGGGGAGATTATGTAAAAAGGGGAAAGCTGCTCGCAGTACTGGAAGACAATACTATTAAAGCACAGGTTGAAGAGGCAGAAGCTCTTCTGGAATCCGCAAAGATACAGAGAGATTTGTTAGAAAAAGACTGTGTTCGATATGAGAATTTGCATAGAGAAAAAGCCTTAGCAAAACAGAGGCTGGATCATATAAGGGCAGAATACAAGAGTGCAAAGAAAAATGTTAAGAGGCTGAAAGCATCGTTAGAGCAACTGAAGATTCTGTATGGAAATCATAGAATCTATGCTCCCATATCCGGTTATATCTCCGCACGCTATGTAGATGAAGGGGCAATGTCCAGTGTTCAAAAACCCATTGTTCATATTTCCTGCGAAAAGGAAGAAAGGATTGTTACTACTGTTACAGAAAAGGAGTTTCCACATATAAAAAAGGGAATGAATGTAGAAATCACTGTAGATGCATTTCCTGACCGAATTTTCAGGGGGACGATATCTATCATAAATCCTACCATTGACCCTGTAACCAGAACAGGAGAGATAGAGATTCATATTTCTAATAAAGAACTGGTTTTGCGCTCTGGGATGTTCGCCCACATAAAGATAGATATGGGAGGGAAAAGAGTTCTGGCTATACCGAGAGATACATTGTGCAAAATACCAGGAACGGGCAGTTATTTCGTATATGTGGTGCAAACCACCGCTCCAACGCACCATAGGGCAGTGTTGAAAAATATCAAAGTAGGTATGATGGAAGAAAATTATGCAGAGGTCATTGAAGGGTTGAAAGAAAATGACTTGGTTGTGATAAAGGGTCAAAGTAGGTTGAAAGATGGAACGATGGTAAAAATCATAAGGAATATAGGTAATGAAACTTCCTGATTTTTCGGTTAAACAACCGGTTGCTACGCTGATGCTCTTTTGCGCGATCATTCTCCTTGGGGTAGTTTCTCTTACTAAATTGAATATTGACCTCCTCCCGGATGTTGAACCTCCTGTAGTTTCCATTCTTACCACCTGGCCTGGCGCCAGCGCTTCAGATGTGGAGTCAGAAGTAACGGAGATTATTGAGAACCAGATAAATTCCGTAAACAACCTTGATACCCTTACCTCCAAGTCTCTGGACAACCTCTCTGTCATCTCCTGTAAATTCGACTGGGGCACAAATTTGGATGTGGCGACTAACGATATACGGGACAAGTTGGAGCTTACCAAACGGAACCTCCCGGGGGATGTGGATCCTCCCATGCTCTTCAAATTCAGCAGCGCTACAATGCCTATTATGGCTATAACCATAACGGGGGAAAAGACATGGCCGAGACTCTATCACCTTGTGGATAAAAAGATTTCTGATGAACTGAAAAGGGTTCCCGGTGTGGGAGCGATTGTCATTTATGGGGGATTGAAGCGACGCATCAATGTTTACTTTGATATAAAAAAATTAGAAGGATACAGTTTATCTATACAAAAAGTCAATCAGGTTTTGGCTCAGGAGAACCTAAACATCCCGGCAGGAAGTATAAAATCAGGGGCAAGAGAGTATTTTGTTCGTGTTCCTGCTCGCTATAAGACAACGGATGAGATTAGAAATACCATTATCGGTTATTATAAGAGTAATCCTGTTTATTTTCGTGATGTAGCGGAGGTAGAGGATGCTTACAAACCAGAGGACCTTAACGCATGGGCAGATGGTAAAAAGTCAATATTGCTCTTGCTTCAGAAACAGACGGGGAAAAACACGGTTGCAGTGGTATATGGGGTAAAAAAGAGATTGGCGGAGATTCAAAAGATACTTCCATCCGATGTAAAAATAGAAATACCTTTCGATACTGCCGAATATATACTTTTGGCAATCAAGAATCTCCGCAATACTCTTCTGTGGGGGATATTTTTTGTTATACTTGTTACAACTGTATTCTTAAGGAGATTTCGAACCGCTATTATTATTTCACTTACAATTCCTTTTTCACTGATTATCTCCTTTATTTTTCTCTATATCTTTGGATATACAATCAATACAATCTCTCTTCTGTCTTTAATTATTGCTTCAGGCATGGTCGTGGACAATAGTATTGTGGTTCTTGAGAATATTGTCCGGCATAGAGAACATGGAGGAAAAATGAAACCCAGCGCCAT
>JAGMDW010000031.1 GCA_023128455.1 Desulfurellaceae bacterium | reverse complement strand
AGTTTAATAGTTTATTTTTCATTAGTGGATTTGTTTAATTGAGAATTGCGTAAGGCATTTAATAGATTTGATAAATCGTAAGACTGGTTTTTGATTTTAACAAAAGTATCTTTTGTAATGTATGAAATATCCAAAGCAATATAAAAATGACTCAATACTTCCATTAAACTGCTATAAGCCAGCTGCGTAAAATGCGCCTGATCCTTTTTTGATGTTCTTGAACTCCCTTCCGCCAAGTTTGCGGCAATTGATACTGATGCCCTTCTTATTTGATCTACTAAACCATATTTTTCTTCTTTTGGAAAATTCTTGGTAATTTCATATATAAATGATACAAAATCACGAGCTTTTTGCCATACAACCAATTTCTCAAAAGAATATTCATGCATTTCTCAACTCCTAAACTTTTAAACTCCTAAACTCCTCACTCGTTTCCTCATAACCTTACTACATTGTCACCTAAAATGTCCCGTTCCTACACATCCTCAACCATAACAATCCCTTTTTCCCTTGAAAATGCTTGAGATATTACATAATAATTTTTAATACTAATCGATTCTGATAATTTTGATAATCTTTGATAATCAGCAATGTTACCCCTTCTCTTAACTTCAAGAGCAATTTTTTTGTCAATTAAAATAAAATCAATCTCAGAGCCGCTTCGTTTCTGATAATAATTTATTTTTCCATATTTTCTTATATTTAAAAAAATTGAATTTTCAATCAAGCTTCCATCAGAAACCTTGCCAAATTGATTAATAATACCATTGTCACAAAAATAGACCTTCCTTGTGCCACTTATTTCCCTATCTACATTCCTACTAAAAGGTGAAATTAGAAATATAAAATATGTACCCTGTAAAAATGAAACATAAGAGTTTATAGTATGCCTTGACACCCCAATTTCTGAAGCTAATTTCGAAATTTCCAATTTTGAGCCAACCCTCTGCATAAGTAATAATAATAAATCACGAAAAGCTGTGATATAACGAAAATCAGCAAGAATTCTTACCTCCTTTTCAAAATAGGAAGTAAAAATATCTGTAAGAGAAATTTTCTTTTGTGATTCTTCTTGTGCGAGTACTACCTGAGGGAATCCTCCAAAAGCAAGATATTCTTCATAAAATTTT